>JACDGB010000191.1 GCA_013815485.1 Rubrobacter sp. | reverse complement strand
GAGCCGCGTCGTCACCAACGACGACCTCGCCCGCACCATAGACACGACCGACGCTTGGATCCACGACCGCACCGGTATCAGAGAACGCCGCTTCATAGGCGAGAACGAAGACTGCGCGACCCTCGCGATAGACGCCTCGAAGGCGGCCCTGGAACATGCGGATCTCTCGGGCGCAGATATTGACCTCATCGTCTGCGCCACCTCGACCGGCCCGGAGTCCATGCCGTCGGTGGCGTGTCTGGTCGGGGAGGCCATCGGCGCGCCCGGCGTCGGCGCGATAGACCTCGCGGCGGCGTGCGCCGGGTTCTCGTACGCCGCCTCCGTCGCCGACTCCATGATCCGGAGCGGCGTCGCCAATCGCGTGCTCCTGATCGGCGCCGATGCCATGACGACCATCGTGGACGGGAACGACCGCGCGACCAGCGTGCTCTTCGGAGACGGCGCCGGCGCCGTCGTCCTCGAAAAAAGTGACGGTTCCTCCGGGTTCGTGGATCACATCCTCGGGGCCGATGGACGCATGGCCCCGTTCGGGCGGGCCGGACATCCCGGCGACGAGCAGAAGCTCTACCAGAACGGCCGCGAGGTCTTCAAGTTCGCCGTCCGCGTGCTCCCAGAGATGGTCGAGAAACTCGTCGCCAGAGGCGGCATCACCCTCGATGAAGTGCAGTACATCATCCCGCATCAAGCAAATGCACGCATAATACACGCGGCGGCGAGGAAATTGGACGTGCCGGAGGGGTGTATCGTGGTGAACGTGGATAGGTTTGGGAATACGTCTGCGGGGAGCATTCCGATCTCGTACCCGGATATATTCGATAAGTTCGAGGTTGGGCGGTACGTGATCACGGTCGGCTTCGGGTTCGGGCTGACGTGGGCCGCGAACCTGTACAGGATCTAGGGTCGGAGGGCAACTTGGAGATTCGACGGGCCATAGTGTTTCCCGGTCAAGGAATGGTGGGAGGCGAGGTCTCCGGCGATGTTCGGGACGCAGTGCGGCGGCAGATCGGCGACGGCGATGTGCCATACCAGCTTTCCGTCTTCGCACGGTCGGTGGACCTGTTGTATGCGCTGCGAGAGCGGGGGATCGAGGCTGATGTGGTGGCCGGACATTCGCTCGGCGAGTACGCCGCCGCGCACGCCATTGGCTCTCTTAGCCTCGATGATGGCGTGCGGCTTGTGGCGGAGAGGGACCGGCTGATGAACGAGGCTTCGTCCACGAACCCTGGCGGGATGGTGGCCGTGATCGGGGGCGACCCCATGGAAATTGCAAATGCCGTCGAAGACTTCCCGGAGGAAGATGGCGTGGTCGTGGCGGCGAACTTCAACACGCCGCGCCAGATGGTCATCTCGGGGGAGAAGGCTGCACTGAAGGCGGTTAGCGAACGCATCAAAGGTCGGAAGGTCGGGCTGGATGTTGCGGGGGCGTTCCATTCGCCGCTCATGCTGGAGGCTTCGTTGGCGATGGAGTATTTGCTGGAGGGAACGGAGTTTTCGGAACCAGAGATCCCGATGGTCAGCGCAGTGGATGGAGCCGTGCTGGCGACCGCGGACGACGTGCGCCCCGCGCTCAGGAACCAGATGTTGTCGCCGGTGAGGTGGGTCGAGGTGATCGCTCGTTTCGGGGACCTCGGCGTGAAGGAGATCGTGGAGGCGGGAGAGAGAGGGACGCTGGTGCGGATGTTGCGGGATTTCAAGTCCGTCGAGATGAAGGGACGCGGCGCGGCGGAGTTGCTAGGGTGAAAATCGGTGGGGACTTCGCTGTCCGGGAGTCGGGGAAAGCATTACTATTTGCGATGCTGCCAATGCTTTCGGGGTGGCCTGGCGAGGGTCATGGGTTGCTGGCGTGAAGAGGTCATTGTCTGCGGTGGAGATCCGGGATCTTATCCCGCACCGATATCCTTTCTTGCTGGTTGACCGCATCGAGGAGGTCGAGCCGGGAGTGCGGGCCGTCGGGATAAAGAGCGTTACCCAGAACGAGCCGTTTTTCCAGGGGCATTTCCCGGATTATCCCGTGATGCCGGGGGTTTTGATCGTCGAGGCTATGGCGCAGGTCGGGGCGGTTGGCGTGATGAGCCTGGAGGAGTATCGGGGAAAGCTCGCGCTCTTCGCCGGGATAGATGGGGTGCGGTTCCGGCGGCAGGTGGTGCCTGGAGATGTGCTCACGATGGAGGTCGAGATCGTACGCCTGAAAGGCAAGATCGGTCGCGGCAAGGGCCGGGCGACGGTCGGTGGCGAGCGCGTCTGCGAGGCCGAACTGATGTTCGCGTTCGCGGAGAGGGTGGGAGAACTGTGATCGAAGCCGGAAGAGTCGCCGTGGTCACGGGCGGCGGTCGCGGCATAGGCCGGGCCATAGCAATCCGCCTCGCCCTCGAAGGTGCCGACGTGGCGATTTCCTATCGCTCCAACGATGACGCAGCCGAAGAGACTGTGAAACTGGTGCGCGAGGCTGGCGTAAGGTGCGAGACGTTCCGGGGAGACGTGGCCTCGCCGGAAGATGTCGAGGTGCTTTTTCGGGGCGTGGACGAGGCTTTCGGTCGGGTGGATATCCTGGTGAACAACGCCGGGGTCACGCGGGACAACCTCATGATGCGGATGAAGGAAGAGGAGTTCGACGAGGTGCTGCGGACCAATTTGAAGGGAACGTATCTGTGTACGCGGGCTGTGCTGCGGAAGATGGTGCGGGCTCGGTGGGGCAGGATCGTGAACGTCTCATCCGTGGTCGGGCTCGTGGGGAATGCGGGGCAGGCGAACTACGCTGCATCGAAGGCCGGGCTTATTGGGTTCACCAAGAGCGTCGCGCGGGAGGTTGCGCAGCGTGGGATCACGGCCAACGCGGTCGCGCCGGGGTACGTGGAGACTGAGCTGACTGGGAGCCTGCCGGACAAGGTGAAAGAGCAGATTTTGGCGCAGGTTCCGATGGGGAGGTTCGGGGAGCCTGATGAGATTTCGGAGGTGGTGGCGTTCCTGGCCGGGGAGGGCGCGGGATACGTCACCGGGCAGACCATAACCGTGGATGGCGGGATGGTTATGCAATAGTGCGATTTGCGCTACACTACGCGCTGTCCCCGCTGGGGATGGCATTGTGAGAAGTTGTGATAATCACCAGGGAGGTGCGAGAAATGGAGAGAGACGAGATACTCGCTAAGATACAGGAGATCGCCGCCGACCGTCTCGGCGTGGAGGAGACCGAAGTGACACCGGAGGCGTCGTTCCGGGAGGATCTGGAGGCTGACTCGCTGGACCTCGTTGAGCTTATCATGGAGCTAGAGGAGCAGTTCGGGTTGGAGATCCCCGACGACCAGGCGGAGAAGATCACCACGGTCGAGCAGGCCGTGGACTACGTATCGGAGCATCAGGCGGCGTGACCGAGGCTGCCTCACAGGGCAGGGGACACGCGCTCATTACGGGCGCGGGAGCTGTGACGCCTCTGGGCACCGGAGTGGAGAATTTCTGGGATGCGGCCCTCCACGGCAAGAGCGGCGTCGGGCCCATAACGCTCTTCGATTCCTCGCCGTTCCCTTCGCACATCGCGGGCGAGTGCTCGGACTTCGACCCGACGGACTTCATGCCGAAGAAGCTGGCCCGGAGGATGGATCGCTACGCGCAGTTCGGCGTGGCGGCGGGCGTGCAGGCGGCGGAGAGCGCCGGGATCATGGACACCATCCGCGAGCGGCCCGAACGGGTCGCCATCGTGATGGGCAGCGGCATCGGCGGCCTCTCGACCTGGGAAAGGGAGTACAAGGTTCTGCACGAGCGCGGGCCGGGGCGGGTCAGCCCGTTCCTCATTACGATGATGGTCCCGAACATGGCCGCCGGACAGCTCGCCATTACGCTCGGGGCGACCGGGCCGAGTCAGTGTCCGGTGCTCGCGTGCGCCACTGGTGGCGAGGCTATCGCGGAGGCGTTGGAGTTGATCCGCCGCGGCGACGCCGACGTGGTGATCGCCGGTGCTTCGGAGGCCCCGATCACACCGCTCTCGATGGCGGGTTTCTGCGCGATTCGCGCTATCTCCACCCGCAACGATGAACCGCACCGCGCGAGCCGCCCGTTCGACTCCGGGCGCGATGGCTTCGTGATGAGCGAGGGTGGCGGCGCCATCGTTCTGGAGAGCCCCGAACACGCCGAGCGGCGCGGCGCGGAACCGATAGCCGCCATCGCGGGCTATGGTCGCTCGACCGACGCCTACCACGTAACCGCCCCAGATGAGCAGGGCCGCGGCGTGGAGCGAGCCATGTGGCACGCTCTCGAAGATTCGGGTCTTTCGGCTGAGGACATCGGCTACGTCAACGCCCACGCAACCTCCACCCCGACAGGCGACGGGCCGGAGACGAAGGCCATCTCGCGCGTCATGCCGCACGCGGCGGTCTCGGGGACAAAGTCCATGACCGGGCACTCCTTCGGGGCGGTCGGGGCGATGGAAGGGATCGCCTGCGCGTTGGCGATCCAGCAAAAAGTATTGCCGCCGACGATCAACCTCGAAGACCTGGCAGAAGACTGCGAACCGCTCGATTACGTTACCAGCGAGGCCCGGAAAGTCCCCGGTCTCGAGGCTGCTATCTCCAACTCGATGGGCTTCGGCGGACACAACGTAGTGGTGGCGTTCACGGGCGTAGAATAGTCACGAGATGTCTATAAAGGACCTCATAACTATATTGCCGGAACCATTGCGGCAACGGTCGCTGACGCACCCGAGCGTCGCCGATCCGTATGAGTCGAATGGGCGGTTGGAGTTTCTCGGCGACGCCATCCTGAACACGCGGGTCGCGGAGTTGGTCTTCCACAATTATCCTGAGTTGTTAGAAGGCGACCTCACGCGCATCCGGGCGCATCTCGTG
>JACDGB010000020.1 GCA_013815485.1 Rubrobacter sp. | reverse complement strand
CGCTATTGCCACTGACATCAGACGTCATCTTCCAATTGCGAACAAAACAACTTCAAACGCTGCTCCAGCGAGCAGTCCGCGTAGTGAGAAGCTAAATGCATATAAAGCACCAGTGAACCCGCTCACCAAAGCTCCAACAAGTAGCCTTCCGAGCCAGGAAAATCCGTTACCCTGTTCGTTCGAAAAGCTGGGCACGTTCTTTTTCCGTGGTCAGCTCGACCCGAAATCGCTCCAGTTCCCTCGGGGAGCTATCTTCAAGGGTGAAGGCGATGGCGCCTTTCAGGTTCTTCCGCGCCTCTTCCTTCGTCTTGCCTTGCGTCCGGGCCTTCGGAATTTCCTCGCAGTAGGCGATCCACGATCCGGACTCCGCTTGCCGGAACTTCCCGGTGAAATCCACGGCCCTCGATATTTCGTGAATTTCCTGCCTTGTCGCCATGCGCCTTCCTAGCGAGATTTGCGAAGGTCGCGCAGGAGGTTGGCCTGGCCGATATCGTCCACGGTGAGCATGCCGACGAGGTTGCCGCCGTTACAGACGGGGAGGGCGCGCAGGCCGCTTTCTTGCAAGATGCGGTTTCCGTCGGTGAAGAGGTCGGCTTCGGGAGAGAGGACGGGGAAGTCTGTACGCATCAGGTCCCGTACACCACGGTACTGGTTCGGGGAGTGGACGGCGGCGAAGATCTCCGCCCGCGTCAACATGCCGACGAGCCTTCCGTCCTCCTCGACGACCGGGAAGTCTGTCTGGTAGCCGTGGACGACCAGATCGAGGACCTGCCCGAAGTTGTGGTACGGGGTGACGGTCTCGGTGCGACGCCTCACGCCCATCACGTCAGCGACGCTCATGCCGCGCGTCACCTCCCGCTGGCGCACCATCTGCGTCTCCCCGCTCGCCCCGAAGAAGATAAACACAGCTATGAGGGCAAGTATGATCTGCCCCCCCAAAAGCCCCAGCAAAAACAGCCCGAAAGCGAGTGCCTGACCGATGGCGGCGGAGATATCGGTCGCCCGTACCGCTCCGAGCCGCGTGGCGAGCAGACCTCTCAAGACCCGGCCACCGTCGAGGGGGAAGGCCGGAATCATGTTGAACACCACCAGCGCGACGTTGATGGTCCCGAGGTAGAAGAGCGCGCCGCCGGTAGACTGTTGCGCCGTGATGAGGCTCGGTATCGTCGAGAGATCCACGCCTATCAGGAAGGCAAGGGTGAAGAATATCGGGGCGAGAACCACGTTCACCAACGGCCCCGCAACCGCTATCTTGACCTCGTCCCAGGGCTTCTCGGGCAAGGATTTGAGACGGGCGACGCCGCCTATGGGGAGCAGTGTAATGTCCGGCACTTCGAGGCCGAGCCGCTGGGCGACTATGGAGTGGCCGAACTCGTGCAGCAGCACGCACACGAAGAGCGCCAGCACGAGCAGGACAGTGACGAGGGTTCCCGTCACGCTCTGAGACTCCTGGAACCCCAGGTAGCCGAAGAACAGCAGAAGCAGGAAGAAGGTCCAGTGGACCTTGACGTCTATGCCGCGGATACGGCCTATCTTGAAGGCGCTCCCCATAGCCACGAGTTTATCTTACGCGGGGAGACGAAGTGTAATCCCTCCCCCTGCTAGAATCTTCGCGTGGAGAGGAGCCTTTCTACCTACGATTTGATCCGGGACAACGCCGGCCTCGCGGACGCCGCCAGAACCCTGAAAGGCGCGGAGGCCATCGGGGTGGACCTGGAGACCACGAGCCTCAGCCCCCGCGACGGGAGGGTGCGCCTGATCCAACTCGCTATTCCCGACAAGACTTTCGTGGTGGACGTGTTCGAGATAAACGACCTCTCCCCAATAAAGGAAGTCCTGGAAGACGGGCCGGTCAAGATACTCCAGAACGCGAAGTTCGATCATCAGTTCCTCTACTCCGAGCATGGCATCCGGCTCTCCCCCATCTTCGACACGATGCTCGCCGCCCAACTCCTTGACGGTGGAGCGCAGGGAGCTTCCTACGCGTTGGAAGCGATTGCCGAGCGTTACCTGGACGAGCGGTTGGACAAGTCCGCCCAGAAGGATGACTGGTCCGCTGAATTATCCGTGGATCAACTGGAGTACGCGGCGCGGGACACGGCGATCCTGCTTCCGCTACGCGAGAAGCTCGCCGAAAATCTGGAGAAGGAAGAGCTAGTCCGGGTCGCGGAGATCGAGTTCGGGGCGGTGGCCGCGCTCTCGGAGATGGAGCTTGCTGGCGTGAAGCTCGACGTTGCGCGATGGAGGGAACTGGAGATCACCGTCCGCGAGCGCCGCGACCGGGCGGCGGATCATCTGGAATCGTTCTTCCCGCAACCGGAGGGCGTGTTGCCGCTGGAAGGGCTCGGACCGCGGCTGAACCTGAACAGCCCGAAGCAGATCACCGACGCCTTCCGGTCTCTTGGGATCGAACTTCAAGACACCAAAGTCTGGACGCTCCTTAAGGTGGAGCATCCGGCGGCGAAGGCGCTGCTTCAGTACCGCGAGTTGCAGAAGAGGCTCGGCACGTACCTGGAGCCGTACCCGAAGTTCATCCACCAGAAGACCGGACGCATCCACGCCAACTTTTTGCAATGCCGGGTTCCGACCGGTCGTCTCGCCTGCACGAACCCGAACATCCAGCAGATCCCGCACGAAGACGAGTTTCGGCGTTGCTTTGTAGCAGAAGAAGGGTACGTGCTCGTGATCTCGGACTACTCCCAGATCGAACTTCGCATCCTGGCGGAGGTCTCGGAAGACCCGGCATTCGTGGAGGCATTCCGGCGGGGCGACGACCTGCACCGGCTCACGGCGGCGACCATGTACGGGGTGCCGATGGATGAGGTCACCAGAGACCAACGCTCAGATGCCAAGCGCATAAACTTCGGCCTGATGTACGGTCGGGGCGCGAGGAGCCTCTCGGCCCAACTCGGCACGGACGAGGCGCGAGGCCGCAAGCTAATAGACGAATACTTCGCCAACTATCCGAAGGTCCAGCGTTTCCTGCAAAGCACCGCCAACCGGGCGAGCCGCGACCGCACCCTGCGGACGCTCGCTGGTCGTATCCGCAAGTTCGGCAGCGAACCCGTCCCCGACGACCGGGGTGCCATGCGGCGGGAGGCGATGAACTTTCCGATTCAAGGAGCCTCGGCCGACATCGCCAAGCTCGCCCTCGGCTACGTCAACGACGCGCTAAAGGGCCTCGACGCCCGGCTCATCAACTCCATCCACGACGAGTTTGTGGTCGAGTGCCGCGAGGACCTCGCCGAAGAAGTCTCGGAGAAAACGCGAGACGCCATGACGCGGGCCGGAGAAGAGTTACTGGATAAGGTCCCCGTGGAAGTAGAGGTCGCCGTCTCCCGCGAGTGGCGGAAGTAGCTTCTTCAGGGTTCAGGTTATTGTGATGAGTGTTTCGAGAATGATGCGAAATCCGGCTGAAGAGTTCCATCGCTTGTGGGGTCCGAGAGTCATTTCAGGCGCATCGCTCCGCTCGTTTCGGTAGTAGGAGTACGGAGTCCCGACTTCCGCACAAAACGAGATGCGAAGTTATCAGCAGGGTTCTGCGTGAGACCGTCAACCGGCCAGGTTGCGACCCCCGAACCGCGAGGCTCCGGCCGCGGCCAGCGTCACCAGCGCCACGGCCAAGAGGGCGCGGAGTCCCAGCCGCTCGCCGAGGACCACGAAGCCGATGAGGGCGGCAACGGCGGGCTCCAGGCTCATGAGCACGCCGAAGACACGGGCGGGCAGCTTCCGCAGTGCCTGAAGCTCCAGGGAGTAAGGGATGGCCGAGGAGAGAAGGGCGACCGCGAGTCCGGCGAGGAGCAGGTTCGGATCGAGGAGCGCGGCGCCGCCGCTCACCACGCCGACTGGCAGCAGGGCGAGGGTTCCGATGAGCAGCGCGATCACGAGCCCCGCCATGCCGGGAAAAACTCGTCCCACGCGGGCGCTGAGCAGGATGTAGGCGGCCCAGAAAAGACCCGCCAGAAGCGCGAACGCCACGCCCACGGGGTCGAGGTTCGTATCGCCCAGGATTCCCAGAGGCGCGAGCAGCAGAATGCCGGTCGCAGCCAGCGCGACCCAGATGAAGTCCAGTGCTCGCCTGGAACCCGCGACGGCCACGCCAAGCGGCCCGATGAACTCCAGGGTCACGGCTATCCCGAGCGGTATGCGGTCGAATGAGAGGTAGATGGAAAGGTTCATCCCCGCAAGAACCAACCCGAAGAGCGTCGCAACGAGGTAATCCCGCCGGGCATATCCTCGGAGCCGCGGACGCCACAGCGCGAGCAGCACGAGCGCCGCGAACCCGATGCGCAGGAACACGGTCCCTCCCGGTCCCAGTGAGTCGAACAACCCCTTTGCGATGGCCGCCCCGAGCTGGACGGAGAAGATAGAGAACAGCACGAGTCCCGTGGGCGGCGCGGCCCCTGCCGCTTTCCGCGCCCGGAGCATCCCCCTACCGGCTATGGAACGTCCACTCGAAAACACACCACTCCTCCGCAGCCCGCTTCTCCGGCGGGGAAGTCTACCATCGCGGGCGGAAGGCCCCGGCCCGAAGCGGTTTGCAAAGGCATTGACCTCCGGCGGATAGCACATTCATGACGGGTTTGGGTGAAGGGTTCGCTACGTCCGCGGGGTCATGAATCGTAGGTCGCGAGTCGTGAAACCTGGATCCTCGCGTCGTGTCGGACGAAGGAGAGAGACCGGTTCAGGCGTCAGTTATCGGCGAAAACGAGAAGCCGACCGCCAGGAGGCTCCATCAATAGGCTGGCGACTGACAACTGTCGGGGTTCGCAAGGAGGCTGAAATCCAAAAGAGCGCCTCCAGCGGCACGCTGGCCCAGAGTACCACGACCGCGAGCCTCAGGTCGAGCAACGCGGCGTCGTCTCTTGGAGTACAGGGATTCCGCGCGGCCCGCTACGGCGAGATCCAGGTAAACAGTACCGCAGTGAAAGACTTCGCCAGCGCGAGCAGAAGTACGTGGGCTTCCATCATCAATCTATCCTTTTGCGCCGCCACTTCGAACCGACCCGGCGAGGAGGACGATGACGGAGCTGAGGGCTACCACGATGTACAGGGCGGTTCCGAGGCCGACGAGTTCAGCGACAAAGCCAATGGAGGGCGGCCCGACGAGGAACCCGAAGTACCCTGCGGAGGAGACGGCGGCCAGGGCTGGCCCGGCGGCCATCTCATCACTGTGGCCGGCGGCGCTGAGGGCGGCGGGGAAGATGATCGAAAACCCCGTCCCGGCCGCGGCGAACCCGGCGAGCGCGAAGACCGGCTCGGCGGCAAAAAGCGAGACCCCGAGTCCCGCAGCGGAGACCGCGGCACCAGCCCGCACTATCCGGACAGCGCCGATCCTCTCCATGAGCCGGTCGCCCGTCAGACGGCCGACGGCCATCGCTAGCGAGAACGCGGCGTACCCGGCGGCCGCGAAGCCGGGCCCGGTCTCCAGCGTATCGTTCAGATAGACCGCGCTCCAGTCAGCCATCGCGCCCTCCCCCAGCAGCACGCAGAAGGCGATGATCCCGAGCCCCATCAGTGCTCGCGTCGGCCAGACGAAGGCCGGTCCATCGTCTCCCTGTCTGGCGTCTGCGCTCGCCGGCAAGAGTGCCCGGTACGCGACCACCGTGGCGGCCACCGTCAACACAGCCACCGCCACGAAGTGGGGCAGAACCCCGATCCTAGCGGACGCCGCGAGCCCGCCGACCACCGCGCCCAGGAGACCTCCAAAGCTAAACGCCGCATGGAAGGAAGACATGATCGGACGCCGGTACTCCTTCTCCACCGCCACCGCCTGCGCGTTCATCGAAACGTCCAGCGATCCGACGGCCATCCCGGCGAACACGAGCGAGAGCACCAGAAACAGCAAGCTCGGCGCCAGAGCCAGCGCCACCAGCGCCACCGGCCACGAGAAAGCCGTCACCCCAACCACGGGACGGCTGCCCACCCGCGACACCATCCATCCCGCCAACGGCATGGCGACGAGCGAACCAACCGCCGCCCCGAGCAACGCCACCCCCAGCAATCCCTCCCCCAACCCCAACTTCTCCTGCACAGCCGGGATCCGAACCACCCAGCCCGCGAACCCGAACCCGTTGAGGAAGAACACCGCGAGCACCGCAAGCCGGGCCATCCACAGATCTCGCTCGATCCTCGACCCGCCCCTCACGCTCGCCTCTTCTCTAAAATGTATCGGGACACTACATTCAGAGTATCAAAGAGCTGGGCTTCGACGACGTACCGGAGGCAGCCCAGTCCACGCCGCCGCTCACCACCATGCACCAGCCGCACATCGAGAAGGGCCGCCGGGCAGGACGGATGCTGATAGCGTAGCTTCGTGGTGAAGAGCCGCCGGAGCCGGAGATCCTACCTGCCGGGCTCGTCGTGCGCGATTCGACCGTGGAGACGAGCGGCTGATGCCACGTTCTACTCTCCGTTCTCGACGAGACCGCGCGCCGCGTCGCCCAGCGCATCCCTGGCGCCATCCAGGTGGGATCCGTTCGGAGTCAATCCAGGAAGCATTCGGGCGAGAATCAAGGTGGAGAGAGCTGATGACTCGCCGCCGTCGCCCTGAACCAGAAGCGGGCGCGGCGCGTGGCGCATCAGACGCTCGCCGACCTCGACCCGGCGGCGGGCGAGCTCGTACTGCACGACTGCCCGGTTATCGCGGTGAGCCTGTCCGAGATGCCGCAGGGCGGTCGCCTCGTTCTCGGCCTCGGTGAGGGCGGCGCGTCCCCGCGTCTCGATATCCAGGCGGACCCGCTGGGCCTCGGTCTCTTTCTCCTCCAGCATCCGGGCCACGTCCTGACGGGCGCGATTGCGGGCTTCTTTCACCTCGATCAGGCGCGCATCCCGCTCTTTCTTGGATCGCTCTATCTCCATCAAAAGCGTGTCTATGCGGCGCTTGCGGGTGAGTTCCCACTCCCGTTCGTAGGCGGCGAGCTCCTTGGCGACGCGCTCGCGGGTTGCGAGGTGCTGCTGGTACTGGTCAGGCAACTGCACGTCCGGGATGTTCGCCCCCAGAATTCGCACCCCGTAGCGCGCGAGCTGGCGATTCAGGTAATTCTGCATATCCCCCACGTCCGAGCCGCGCAGGTCATAAGCCTTCTCCGTTTTCACCTGCCGGCTGCGCTGCCGGATAGCGTCCTGCACCGCGCTCGAAAGTACGAGGTCGAAGTTCGAGGCTCCGATGGTCCGCACGAAGGCCACCGGGTCGGTGATGCGGAACTTCAGAAAGAACTCTATCGCCTTGAGTGGGACATTTTCTTGCGTCGGGCAGACGGCGACGGGGGCGAGGTACGGTATCTCGGTCGCTGTATCCACTACGTACTCGACTTTCTCCCACGGCCACCACAGGTAATGGCGTCCTGGCGAGAGGGTGCCGACGACCCTTCCGTACTTGGATAAAACGCCGGTGGTTCCCTGTTCGATCTCGATAATGGCGCCCCGCCACAGCCACAGCAAAGCTAGCGCGAGGAACAGGAACGCGACGAGGCCGGCCAGTATCCCGAAGCCCACGCTGCCTGAGAAGATGGCGACGCCGAGCAGGTAGAGGGCGATGCCGAGCAGGAACAGCCAGCCATATCGCCGTCCGTCCTTCGGGATGACGACGGGGACGATCTGCCCCGCGTCCCCGCCGCGCAAAAAGCGCCTGACGCCCGACCAGCCGACGACGACCTCGGTGATCTTCGAGAACTGCGCGCCCTGCGATACCGTCATGAGGTCTCCTCCCCAGCGTCACCGTCGTGGCCGAGTTGCTCGACCCGCCGCTTGACCGCCTCATCGGTGACGGACTGACGTATCTCCTCGATTCTCTCTTCCGAAGCCCCTTCGGCAGCCCGTGCCTCTTCCTCGGGCGCGACCTTCGTCTCCGCCTTCAGCCGCTCTATCTCCTTCTCGCGCTCGCGGATGCGGATCTGTATTGCTTCCAGCCGGTCCCGGATCGCCTGCATGTCAGCCGGCGAGAACAGCGGCTCGTCGCCGGTCCCGATCATGCGCCGCGCGATAGCGAGGAAGTCAACCGCTTGCTGCCCATCCTTCGAGCCGAGCTGGACCACCTGCGGCAGCCGCTCTGCGACCGCCGCCAGCCGATCCAGAACGTCCTGCTGGAAGCGATACTCCAGTATCTCCGGCGCCGCCGCCCCGCTGACCGCCCGAATGTCCAGAGCCTGCGCTTCGAGCAACGCCGCGTTGGCGTTCGCCTCGCTCTCCGCCTCGACCATCCGCTCGCGGGCGCGGGCATTGGCGCGATTGGTCTCCTGCTCGCGGGCCGTGTCAATCCTGGCCTGGTAGCTGGCGATCTCCGCCTGTATAGCCGAAAGGGTCTCCCGCAAAGAAGCAAGCTCTTTGTTGAGATCCCCTTCGTCCTGCTCTTTCCTCAATTGCAGTTCGTACTCGTAGGTGTACGCTTCCTTCGCCACCCGCACCATCTCGGGGGCGGCGAGGTCCATCCGGTACTCCTGGCTGGCGGGTTCGGCGTGGGTGATGTTGGCGTTTGTGAAGCGCACCGCGGGGAGGAATTGCTGGTTGAGGGAGTCGAGGAATTTCTGGGTGCTCTCGCCGACGAGGTCGTATATATCTTCGGCGCGCTGCTCGTAGATCAAAGCCCGCGTCACCTCGCTGATGGCGTTCTCCAGCTTGTCCGAGAACCCCTTGACCCCGCCGACGGTGAAGATGAACTCAGCCGGCTCCTCGATGCGGAACTGAAGGAAAAGGTCCACGCTGGCGTTGACCCGGCTCGCCGTCGGGGCCTCGCGGACGGGGGCGTTGTATGGGTACTCGCGGGCCGTGTTGACGAGGTAGCTGACCTGCTTCCAAGGGTTGAAGAGGAGCTTGCGTCCGGCGTCAACGACCTCCTCCAGCTTGCCGAAGCGGGTGATGACCGCCCTGCAACCGTCAGGGACCATCACGACGCTCTGACGCCACCATCCGAAGAGGGCTAGCAGGACGAGCAGCAGCCAGAGGTGTGGGCCGAGGATCGCCAGGACGAGCCCACCGCCCGCGAGCGCGCCGATGGCGAGGGTCACGATCACGCCGAGGAAGGCGAATACGATCATCATCCCAATGGGCATCAGCCGCCAGAAAAGCGATTGGCGGTTGGGGATCACCACGGGCGAGATGGCGTTGATGAACCGCCCCGAAGCCTGCATCTCGGGGAAGCTGCGGTTGAGGATCTCCGCCGCCTCCGAGAGCGTCGCGGTGCGCTGCTCGATGCGGGTCCCGGCGGAGCCGCCGCGCTCCCTGGCCGAGAGGAAGTCCCGCGCGTCCACCCGGAACTGCTCGACCTCCTCACCACCCCGTCCCCTGACCCTATCCCCTGTCTCGCCCAGCGCCTCTCTCGCACGCTGGCTGGTCTCCCTGATCAAAGCGTCCTCCCATGCTATGAACGTTGAGACTTCAAACTAACAGGTTTCACCATATCCCGCGACCGGCGCCCACGTCGAGCTACCTTTTCTTCTTGCGGCGCGGCTTCCCACCAGAGTCCATGCGGAGATCCTGGAGACCGACGACGGCCACTATGTCCTTGTACGCTATGGGCGCGTCCCGCGCCCACCCCGCGGGGCACCAGGACGAGCCCGATCGCCAGCCCTTCTGGGATGTTGTGGACGGCGAGGGCAAGGGCGATGAACACACCGAAGGCCCGGTCCCCGCCGAACGACACCCCTATCGCTACCCCTTCCGTGAAGGAGTGCAGCGTCATGACCGCGACGATCAGCAACGCCTTGCGGGCACCGGCCTCGCCCATCTGCTCGAAGCCCGCATGTATGTCGCCCTTCTGGACTATGGACCGCGTGAGGACGATGAAGGCGAGGCCGAGGAGCACCCCCAGGAGAGTCCTCCAAAGTCCATGGGCTACCCCTTCGTATACAAGACCGAAGCTCGCCGCGAGCATCAGCCCCGCCGCCAGGGCGTTCGAGGCACCGAGCCACTGGCGGGTGGGATGCCGGGCGAAGACCAGCGGCGCGACCCCGAGCCCGGTCGCCAAGGCCGTAGGCAGCGCGAAGAGAAATACCTGTACAGCGTCCGTCATCAATTCCGAATGCTACCGCGAAGCGGCCAAAGAAGGTATCCTTTAGCCTCTGGAGACGCGCTTGCGTGATGCTTGCGGGCCATCGGCAACCGGGCGACTCATCCCACCACCGCCCGGATGGTAACGATGCGTCGCTCTTATGCCATCTCGCAGAGGTCCAGGTTCAGCAGGAGGACTTCTCCGGATTGGGCGACGGTGCCTTGCGCGGCGGTTCTCCGACCGTCCCGCCCGCCGCCCAGAACCTCCGCAAGGTCCGTTAGGGGGACGAGCACCCGCTCGGCGGCCGGGGTGGGGCGCGAGGGGGCGACCGGAAAGAACCTCTCCCCCCAGGCGCGGTGGGCGTCGGCGGCGGGGAGCGCGCGTCCCCTCCGCGCCCCGAAAGCGTCCGCCAGAACCTCTTCGACGGCCGCGGCCCTCTCCGCGGGATAGGCTCCGAAGAGCAAGAAGCCCTCCCCGAGGCTCCTGGCGCGGGTCATCTCGGGGTCCAGGAAGGCCAGGTGCCAGAGCGGGACGCCTGTCCCGAAGAGGTCGGCCACGGCGCCGGCGAGGTCTTCGGGGGCGCCGAAGGCGGCGCCGAAGGGAACGTCACCACCGGCGCGGCGCGTTCTGAGCCTCGCGCTCACCGTCAGCCCGGCGCCTTGCTCCAGGACGGAGCGCACGTCCTCCTCACCTACCATCCGGCGCTCGCCCCCCGGCAGCACCATATCCGCCGACAGGACGTTCTCCGAGAGCCAGCCGTACTCGTACGAACCCACCCCGATGCCATCCATCGCCAGCCAGCCGCCGACCGTGGCGCGGGGGGCACTCGTTGGGTAGACCGCGAGGCCCAGCCCCCGCGTCTCCAGGTTGTTCTCCAGGCTCAAGAGCGTCGCGCCCGGCTCCGCCTCCACCCAGGGCTCGTCTGAATCGGGGAGCCGCATGCCGCTCATCAGGTCGAAGCGGACCAGGATGCTCTCTTCTCGCGCGTCGGTCTCGCGGGCCGTGCCGGCGCCCAAGCCAACCAGCGGCACGAAGAAGCGTCCGGCAACCTCCGCGAGCCGTTCGACCTCCCCGGCGCTGGTCGGCGAGACGATGGCCAGGGCGGCTGGCTCCCCAATCCCGGTCGGGCCGCGCTTCACGCGGTCCCCGAAGATGTCCTCCAGTGCGCTCAAGGCCCCGTCGTAACGAGCGTCGGTCATCTGCTGCCCCCATCTCTCGCGTTGGCCTGCCGCGGAAGGTTACTATCCCCGCAGCGTCTCTGGTTCCAGGGGCGGGTAGACCAGGACCGGACCCTTCGCGGCGTGGATCACCTTGGTCGAGACGCTGCCGAGCCTAAAGCGCCGCGCCGCGCCCAAGCCTCGGCTACCCACGGCCACGAGCGTCTTCTCCGCCGCGTCTTCTTCCCCTGCGGCTTTCAACAAGACGGTCGCTGGATCGCCGACGGCGATCTCGATCCGGGGCCTGAGGCCGAAGGCATCCTCAATCTCCTGCGCCCTGCTCTTGAGGGCTTGTTCCTCTCGCCGCAGCTCGTCATCGACCATGCGCGCATCGAACTCGCGCCCCTCGGCATCCATTTCCGGGAGCTTCGGATAGGCTCGAACGAGGATCGCCTTCGCGTCGAACGGCTCCCCGATCCTTGCCGCCAGATCCCCGGCTCCATTCGCCGCCTCGGAGCCGTCGTCCCCGATGACTACTCTTCGTGGGGGCCACGCCTGCTCCCCGCCGCGCATTACCAACACCGGGCAAGACGCGCCATGAACGACGCCCTCGGAAACGCTGCCCATGAGCAGGCGCCGGATCGCTCCCCGTCCCCGGCTCCCCATCACCACGAGGCCCGCCTCAAGCTCCCCGGCCAGGTCGAGGATGCTGTCCACCAGCGTCCCCTCGCGCAGGTGCGCCTCGGCGACGGTTCCTCCGACGCTCTCGATCCGCCCTACCTGATCTTCGAGGAGCTCCCGCGCCTCCCGCTCGAACTGGATCCGCAAGAAAGCGTCGAAGTGGACCGAGGGTACGGAGTGCCAGACGTGGATGATGTGCAGGTCCGAGCCGGCCTCCCCGCACAGGTTCATGGTCGCCCGCGCGGCGAGGGCCGCGTCCTCGGAGCCATCGGCCGCCAATAGCATCCTTGTCGGGAGAGTACTCACCGCCGTCCCTCCACCTCCTGCCGGAGCGCTAAATCACCCACGATCCTCCCCCCGGATCACTAGGACGGAGCCGTGAGCATGACGGACCACCGAATCGGAGACGCTGCCCATCAAGGCGCGTCTTACCCCGCCCAGGCCCCGGCTTCCCATTACGATCAAACTCGCGTCCAGTTCCTCCCCCAACCTGACTATCTCCTGGTCGGGATGTCCCAGCCTCAGATGCGCCCGCGCGGTTACTCCATCCTCCGCTTCGAT
>JACDGB010000190.1 GCA_013815485.1 Rubrobacter sp. | reverse complement strand
TTCGGTCTTCGGCCCGCGTGAGGGATATCCCGCGCCCCCGTTACCGGGAAATACTCTCGACGACCCGCAATATATTCCCTTCGCCACAACGCCGTCAAACGCCGCGCCATCCGCGGGATTGTTGCGCGAACAATAGCGGCGGATGTAACCTGAGTCTCGAACGCGGGAAGTGATCGGCTCGTCGAGCAGGGAAGGTGAACTGTGGATAGCACGCAGGCTACGATAAACGTGGTCAGGGAGATGGCCGCCACGATGGAGGAGCACCGGAAGTTTTTGACCCGGCTGGACTCGGAGATCGGGGACGGCGACCACGGAACCAACATGCGCCGCGGCTTCCAGGCCGCCCTCGAACGCCTGGAGAACACGGACCCCGCCTCCCCCGCGGACGCCCTGAAAGCGGTCTCGATGGCCTTGATCGGGAAGGTCGGCGGCGCCGCCGGTCCTCTCTACGGAACGGCCTTCCTGCGCGCCTCCACAGCCCTCGCCGGGAAACAAGAGATCTCAGCCAAAGACGCAGCCGATGCCCTGAATGAGGCTCTCGCCGGAGTAAAGCAACGCGGCAAGGCCGAGGCGGGAGACAAGACCATGGCTGACGCCCTGACGCCCGCCGCCGAAGCCGCGAAGGAGGCCGCTGACTCCGGCGGCAGCGTGTCTGCGGTCTTCCGGGCGGCGGCTGAGGCGGCGAACGAGGGAGCCGAAGCAACCGTCCCGCTCACGGCGAGGCGGGGGAGGGCGAGCTACATGGGCGAGCGTGCCGTAGGTCACAAGGACCCCGGCGCCGCCTCGACGCACTTGCTCCTCGATGCCGCCGCCCGGACGTTGGAGAATTCGTAATGGTCGGGCTCGTGCTCGTCTCGCACAGCCCGGAGATAGCCCAAGGAACCGCGACGCTGGTGCGCCAGATGGCCGGAGAGGTCGAGGTAGTTCCTGTCGGGGGAGCGGCGGACGGCTCTCTCGGCACCGACCCGGAGGGAATAATGGCCGCCATCGAGGGGATGGAGGCCGAAGAGGTACTCGTGTTCGTTGACATCGGGAGCGCGGTGCTATCCGCCGAGACGGTGGTGGAGATGCTATCCTCGGAGCAGCGGGAGAGGGTCCGGATAGTGGACTCGCCTTTCGTGGAAGGAGCCTTCGCCGCCGGGGTGCTGGCGCAGGCCGGCGCGGACGCCGAAGAGTGCGTCAGCGCGGCGATGGAGTCCCGCACCGAGTCCAAACTGCACGGCGAAACCTGACACGGCGCGGTTGCATACTCGCACCCAGCCGTATAGAGGAGAAGACTATGGTCGCTGGTTCCACGAAGAGCACCGACTTCGGAGGCTCGACCCACGTCGTGCCTGGGATGAGCGAGGCGCAGGCGGCCCGTGCCCGCAGGCTCGACGCTCCGACGGTCGTCGTCGTGCTGCTTGTCATACCCGCGCTTCTGCTGCATTTCTCGGAGCCGGAAGGCGTTCTCGGCGTCGTGAGCCGCGTCCTCAACTGGTCCATCTACGGATGGTTTCTCTTCGAGTTCTTCTACATGCTCTGGCTCGCGCCGGACAACCGGGAATACTTCCGGCACAACAAGCTCGACCTCACGGTGCTCGTGTTGACCGTCCCGCTCCTGCCTGGCGTCCTCCAGGCTCTTTGGGTCCTGCGGCTGCTCCGTTTGATAGACATGCTACCCGCCGTGCTCGGGCGCTTCGTCAACATAACCCTGCTGCCCTATGCCATCGTCCTGGCTTTCATCGGGGTCTTCGGCGGCGGACTGGCCTTCGCCCGCTTCGAGGACGTGAGCATCCTCGACGGCATCTACTGGGCCAACACCACCATCAACACCGTCGGATATGGTGACATCTCGGCGCAGACCCCGCAGGGCAAGGTGCTCTCGATGTTCGTCCAGTGGACGGGGAATGTGATCCTCGCCATGCTCATCGGCGGCGTCGCCGCCTTCGCCCAGCAACTGCTGCTCGGCAAGGAAGTGGAGGAACTAGAAGAGGATATCGAAGCGGTCGAGGAAGACGTAGAAGATGTCGAAGAAGACGTGGAGAGCCTGCTGCAAAACGTCAAGGGCCTCTCCGCCACCGACCGGCTCGTCCTTCAAGAACTCTCGAATATAAAAACCCGCCTCGACGAGATACATCCGCGGGACCCATTGTCCCAGACAGAAAGGACGCCATGACTCACCGAGTACCAGAAGACATCCAGGATTATCCGTTCGACGTGATCGTGATCGGAGCCGGCATCAACGGCGCCGGCATCGCCCGTGACGCCGCGATGCGAGGGCTCAAGGTCCTGCTTCTGGACAAGGGGGACATCTCCAGCGGGACGACGCAGTGGGCGACGCGCCTGATCCACGGCGGACTCCGCTACCTCCAACACTACGAGTTCCCCCTCGTGCGCGAATCCCTCCACGACCGCGAACGCTTGTTCCACATAGCCCCGCACCTGGTCCGCCCGCTCGGCTTCCTCGTCCCCATCTACGACTACATGGAACACGGGAAGCTACTGGTGCAGCTCGGCATGTTCTTCTACGATGCTCTCTCCTTCGACAAGAGCGTCGGCAACCACAAGATGTACTCCGCCCAGCAGACATTGGAGCATTATCCGAGCCTGAACCCCGACGGCCTCAAGGGCGCGGCCTTCTACTACGATGGTCAGGCCGAATACGCCGAGCGCATCGCCGTCGAAAGCGCCGTATCGGCCCGCGAACACGGCGCCGTCGTGCTCAACTATGCCCGTGCCGACCGCCTCATCACCGAGAACGGTAGCGTCACTGGCATTGAGTTCACCGACATGCTCGACGGCGAGAAATACGCGGCGCGGGCTCCGGTCACGGTCAACGTCGCGGGCCCGTGGGTGGACGAGGTTCTTGCCGGGCTCGAAGGACGTTCGGAGGAGCGAATGATCGGGGGCACGAAGGGTAGCCACCTCGTCGTGAACGCCTTCCCCGGCGCCCCCCAATCCGCCCTCTACGTCGAGGCCCGCGGCGACGGACGCCCGTACTTCATTGTCCCGTGGAACGGTCGCTACCTCATCGGCACGACCGACTACCGCTACGACGGCGACCTCGACTACGTCTCCGCCGGAGAAGACGAAATAGATTACCTGATAGATGAAACGAACCGCGTTATCCCGGAAGCTGACCTTTCACGGGAGAAAATCCTCTTCACATACTCGGGCGTCAGGCCGCTGCCATATCAGGCGGAGGGCGCGGAGGGCAGCGTGACCCGCAGCCACGTCATCTACGACCATGACGACAAGGACCCGGAGATCGGCGGTCTTATCTCCATCATCGGGGGCAAGCTGACCACCTATCCCACGCTGTCGCGGCAGACGGTGGATAAGGTCTATGGCAAGCTCCACCTTCACGCCCCGAAGAGCCGCGCCGACCGCGTTCCGCTCCCTGGTGGCGCGACGCCGGACTTCGAGACGTTCGCCGCTAACTTCAAGGCCACGAGTGGTCTGACCGAAGACCTTGCTGAGAGGCTGCTCAAACTCTATGGCGTCCGCGCCCCGGACGTGCTCGCCGAGGCCGGTGAGGACGCTTCGCTCAGGATGCCGCTCGTTTCTCCGTTTACTCTGGAGACAGGCGTGATCGGGGCCGAAATTCTTTACGCCTTCCGGCGCGAGATGGCCCAGACCCTCGCCGACGTACTTCTGCGGCGCACCATGGTCGGAATGGGTCCGAACGTAGCCCTCGACGTGGACGAGGCCGCCGCTGGTGTCGCTGTCAAACATCTCGGATGGGATGAACAACGCGCCAAACGCGAGGTGCAAAACTACCGGGAATACGTCCGGCGCTACAAGCCGAAGAACCTGGAGGAAGCAGAGGTGGCGAACGCCTGACGTCCGAAGATAAGTTCCAGGAACTGTTCTTGTTTTCACGTTTGGAGGCGGTGTCACGGGGTAGAACGGATCTCGTAAGAAAACTATTAAGGAGGTCGCGCGCATGGAGACCGGACGTGGTGGCGAGGGAGTACTCTCGCAGGCGAATGCGGATAAGCGGGATCAGATAGTAGAACTTCTCAAGCAGGCGTATTTCGCGGAGCTTGAGACGGTGATCAACTACGTCACCAACTCCGTCAACCCTGACGGCGTGCGGGCGCAGGAGATCAAGGAAGCCCTGGAGGAGGACGTCCAGGAGGAGCTTGGTCATGCCCAGCAGTTCGCCAGCAGGATCAAAGACCTGTACGGCACGGTGCCTGGCTCGCTGGACTTCCAGGCGGTCCAGACTACGTTGCAGCCGCCCGAGGACCAGGTAGACGTCGTACACGTCATCAAGGGCGTCATAGACGCGGAGACCTCGGCGATAGAGCTATACACCCAGGTCATCGAGGAGACCGAGGGCGTTGACCCTGTGACGCAAGACATGGTCATCACGATACTGCACGACGAACAAGGCCACCGGCGCCTCTTCGAGGGCTTCCTCCGTGAGTACGCGGCTGAAGGTCTCGCCTAGAACTGTCAGAGCCGAGAGCATGAATGACGAGGCCCGGTCGTTTTGGCCGGGCCCTCGTGGCATGCGAGGTAGTTTGTCCCCGGTTGCTTACGAGTAAAGAGCGAGCAGACCCGGGACGGAGGGTGTCGTCTGACTTCGCCTCGGGCGGAACGTTCCGGGACGAGAGCCGACTTGAGATGTCCGAGCTTCTCATGACGCCACCCGAGTTTACCAATTTTTTGAGTAATATGCTCGTTGTAGTACGTTTTTGTGTACGGTCCGTCGTTTTGCGTTTAGCATCTTAGAACTAGTGCGTGCTAATACTGAAGGCATACTTTGGGCTAGTTCGGGTGCCTTTTTGTTAATTTTGCATCAAGCTCCCTATCGAGGCTAGGTTTACTCTGCTACGCTTGCCTACCAGGTGGAGGCTAAGGGTCCCGTCCGACGAGAACTTGGGCGCCGGGG
>JACDGB010000189.1 GCA_013815485.1 Rubrobacter sp. | reverse complement strand
GTTCGCGCACCTGCATGGTCTCGCACTGCGACTGCAAGCCCTGACCACACATCCAGCAATGCCCGCAGCAGATGGTGAACGGGAGGACGACCCGGTCGCCAGGCTTGATATTCGTCACCTCGCTGCCGACCTCTTCGACTATGCCCATCGGCTCGTGGCCGAGAATGTTTCCCTCTCCCATAAACGGGGTGAGAACCTCGTAGAGATGGAGGTCAGAGCCGCAGATCGCCGTCGTCGTGATGCGCACGACGGCGTCGTTGGGCTCCTGGATGGTGGGGTCGGGCACGTTGTCTACCCGCACGTCGCGCTTGCCGTGCCACGTTAGAGCCTTCATATCGCCTCGCTTCTGTAACTTCGGTTGCTTTTTGTTGTTGTAGCTACCCGGTATGCCGTGAAGCGCAAACGTCTCGAACCTCGACGGTTCCGGTTTCTGGTGCCTAGAAAATAGTGCCGGTAGATGCCACGCGGAACCGTGGGATCAGGCACGCTGTTAACTCATGCGGCTGCACGGTCATGGTTTCTCTCCTTCGCGGTTGCTCAGATACCCGCGCTCTGGTTCGTGATGGTCTGGCGTTCGGGGACGATCCAGAGCATCACCCGCTCGCTTTTTATGGCATCGGGGTCGTAGTCCTGGCCGTGATACTTCTGGGATAGTTGGTCTATGTGATCTCGGGCTTCCTGTCCCCTTACTTCTTCCACGACGCGGCCACGCGCCTCAGCGTAATGGTACGGGTCCTCCTCGTTGCGGATCGTCAGGGTCACCCTGGGGTCGCGCTCTATGTTTTTGTACTTTTGACGGTGTATTTCGGTGTTCACGACGAGGCGTTCGCCGTCGGTGTGAACCCAGATGAGTTGCGTCTGGAAGTCGCCACCGGGCAAGACCGTGGTGATCGAACCGTAGTTTGCTCCTCGCGCCAACTCCACGGTGGCCGGGTGTAGATCTGGACCGTTTTTCGTGTCCGCCATTTTGGTCGAACCTCTTCTTTCTCCCCTCGCGGGGAACGTTGGGTACTGCGTGTCTTCTCCCTACCCGCGGATGAAACGCCCAAATCGGAGCGCCGCCTTCCCTTTCAAAGCCTCTTCTAGCCAGAGACTTCGGAGAGTTCAGCATACTCATCGTCTGAGAGTTCGAGCGAAGCCGCCGCGACGTTCTCCTCCAGATGGTTGACGGAAGAGGTGCCGGGGATCGGGAGCATCACGGGCGAGCGGCGCAGGAGCCAGGCGAGAGCCACCTGTCCGGGGGTGGCGTCGTGGCGAGAGGAGATCTCATCCACCGGCCCGCCTTCTTGCGACAATGAACCGGAGGCCAGCGGGAACCAGGGGATGAAGGCGATCCCTTCGCTCTCGCACTCTTCGAGAACCGCCTCGGAGCCGCGGTCAGTGAGGTTGTAGCGGTTCTGCACCGACGCTATCGGTACGATTTCCCGTGCCTGCCTCAGTTCCTCGACGCCGATTTCCGAGAGCCCGACGTGGCGGACTTTGCCTTCGTCCCGCAGTTCGGACATCGTGCCAAGTGACTCTTCTAGCGTGATGTCCGGGTCAATGCGATGCAACTGGTACAGGTCTATGGTTTCGAGCTTGAGTCGGCGCAGGCTGCCCTCGATGGCATCTCGAATATGCTCGGGGCGGCCGTTGGGGCTCCAGTCTCCTGGGCCGGGGCGCGTCAGGCCGACCTTCGTGGCGAGGACCATATCCTCGGTATAAGGATGGAGCGTCTCGCCGATGAGCCGCTCGGAGACGTCGGGGCCGTATGAGTCCGCCGTGTCTATCAAATTGACGCCAAGCTCCACGGCGCGTTTTAGAACAGCCTTTGCCTCGTCCGGGTCTTCTGGCTCGCCCCAGATCCCATCCCCCGTTATCCGCATCGCCCCGAAGCCCAATCGGTTCACGCGGAGGTCGCCACCCAGCTCGAAAGTCCCGACGGCTGCCGCGTCTTGTGCTGTGTTCCGTTCGGTCATGTCTATCTCCTGTTTCGTCTCCGTGAATTGGCGATGCGTTGCTGCGTGCTGCCTCTGGTTGCTACCCCGTCAACGACTTTAGGACTGGCTCCGATCCAGGTACGAGTAGGCGAGCCCGGTGGCCGTGGCGTAGACGGCGTGGTGCAACAGGTCCGTGGCGACCGCCTTTCCACCATACTTGAAGACCGGAGCCGAGACGCCGAGCGCGGGGAGAACAGCCTGCTCCGAGCCCCAGACCAGGCCGAGGTGAGCGACCGTAGCGACGGGGCCGGAGAGCCCGGCGGAAGCCAGAAGCCCCCGCGCGCCACCCCAGCCTGTCCCGTAGCCCCAGTGGACCAGGTTCGAGAACTGGCCTTCACTTTGCGCGTCCTCCGGCTCGACCTTCAGTACCTTTTCGGCGGCCTGGGCCGGTGTCTCGCTCGCGGCGCGCCCCGATAGCTTCATCTCCAGGGTGCTCGATACCGTCATCGCCGCCGTCCCGGCCAGGCCCGCGAACAGGCCCTTGCCGAAATCAGCGGCTACGTCTCCTATGCTCATTGGATGCTCCTGTCTGTTGTTTTCGCTCTTCTCATCCGAGGAGCTTGTCAGGCGTGATCGGCAATTCGCGCACCCGTATCCCCGTCGCATGATGCACGGCGTTCGCTACCGCCGCGGCGGAGCCGACGATGCCGATCTCACCGATGCCCTTCGCGCCCATCGGATTGACGAGCGGGTCGTCTTCCTCGATCCACGATATGTCCATCTCACCCACGTCGGCGGCCGTCGGGATGTGATATTCGGCGAAGTCGTGGTTGACGATGTGCCCGAAGCGAGGGTCCATCATGCTCTCCTCGTGCAGCGCCATCGAGAGTCCCATCGTCATCCCGCCGAGGAACTGCGAACGAGCAGTCTTTGGGTTGATGATGTTCCCGGCGGCGAACACGCTTGTCATGCGCGGGACCCGTACTTCTCCGGTATCTTCGTCCACCCTCGCCTCGACGAAGTGCGCCCCGAAGGCGTGCATCGCGTAGTTCTCCATCTCCGGGTTGTCGGGCAGCTTGCCCTCGGCCTCGTCGCCCGCTGAGGGGTTCTGGCCGTGCCTCTCGCGGAACACGCGAGCCGCCTCGAAGATCGTCGAGCCCCAGGTGTTGATGCCCGAGGAACCGCCCTGGACGGAGGCCGAAGGCAGGTTCGTGTCGCCGATCCTCAAATTTATCGCCTCGATGGGGACGCCGAGTGCGTCTGCGGATATCTGAGCGAGGGCCGTCCATGTGCCGGTGCCGATGTCCATGGCCCCGATCTCCACTGCATAGCGTCCGTCTTCCTCGTAGCGAATCCGCGCCCTCGACCCCGGCATCCTGAAGACGGGATACGTCGAGGCAGCCACGCCGGTCCCGACGAGCCACCGTCCTTCTTGGCGAGTGCGCGGGCTCGGGTCGCGCCCCTCCCAGCCGAAGCGTCGCGCTCCCTCGCGCAGGCAGGCGACGAGGTTGCGGCTGGAGTACGGGAGCCCCGTCTCCGCGTCGAGTTCGGGCTCGTTGCGAATTCGGAACTCGATGGGGTCGAGGCCGCATTTCGCCGCCAACTCGTCCATCGCCGATTCGAGCGCGAACATCCCCGGAGCCTCGCCCGGAGCCCGCATCCACGACGGCACCGGCACGTCGAGCGCGGCGAGACGGTGGGTGGTGCGCCGGGTTTGCGTGGCGTACATCGTCCGCGTCGCGACGGCGGTTTGCTCCGCGAACTCCTTGATCCTCGCCGTCTGCTCCACCACGTCATGGGCGGTGGCGGTGAGATGGCCGTCCTCGTCCGCGCCGAGACGGACCCTCTGTATAGTCGGGGTACGATAACCGACCCCGGTGAACATCTGCTGGCGGGTGAGCGCGAACTTTATGGGAATGCCCTCGACCATCTGCGCGGCCAGCGCGGCGAGGATGGTGTTGGCGTGGGGCAGCCCCTTCGAGCCGAAGCCGCCACCGACGAACGGCGCAACGACCCGCACTCGCTCCCGGTCGAGACCGAAGACCCCGGCTACCGTCTTCCTGACGGCGTGTACGCCCTGGGTCGAGTCGTACAGCGTGAGGTCGCCACCCTCCCAGATAGCGACGGTGGTGTGCGGCTCCATCGGGTTGTTGTGCTCGGTCGGGGTCGTGTACGTCTCGTCCAGCGTGATCGCCGACGAGGCGAACGCGCCGTCGAAATCACCCTCCTCGGTGTCGGTGGGGAAGGCCGGATTGACTACCTCCGGGGCGTACAGGTCGTCGCGATCCCACCTCAACTCTGCGTCCTGCGGCTCTTCGTCGTAGGAGACCCGGACGAGGCTCGCCGCGTGCCGCGCCACCTCGAAGGTTTCGGCGACGACGGCCGCGACGTACTGCCCGCGATAGGCGACTTCATCGGACTGCAAGACGGCAAGCTCCCGATCGCTGGTGTCGGCCAGCTTCGGGGCAGTCTCGTTCGTGATGACGGCGATGACGCCGGGGAGGGCCTCGGCCTCACTCACGTCTATCTGCGTGACGCGGCCCTTTGCGACCGTCGCCCCAACCGGTGACAGGTACGCTGCGTTCTCGAAGTGATGCTCGTAGGCGTAGCGGGCCGTCCCGGAGACCTTTTCGGGGCCGTCCAGGCGGTCGAGGGACGCGCCGATGGCCTTGCCCGTGGCTTTCGTGATAATGCTCATCTTTCCTCCGAAAGTTCGAGCAACGTTCGCGTGATGACGTTGCGGGCGAGTGGGACCTTGAATGCGTTGCCAGCCAAAGGCTGTGCGTCAGCAAGCTCTATCTCGGCTGCGGCGCGGAAGTTCGCCTCGTTTACCGGCTCGCCGCGCAATGCCTCTTCAGCCTTCGTTGCGCGCCAGGGTTTGTGGGCCACGCCGCCCAGAGCGATGCGCGCGTCGCGCACCACGCCGTCTTCGACATCCAGCGCGGCGGCGACTGAGACGAGCGCGAAG
>JACDGB010000188.1 GCA_013815485.1 Rubrobacter sp. | reverse complement strand
AACCAGACCCGCGATGAGCGGGAAGAAGTCGACCTGCGCCATCCACCTGCCGAAGGCCCAGCCGCCCACGATACCCGCTGCCCCGCCGACGAGCAGCGCCCGCGGCAAGCTGAAGGGCGCCTGTCCCGGTGGCGGGCGCAGGCTACCCAGTATTCCCAGCGCCAGCCCCAGCGGCAGGCCGAAAAAGAGCAGATACGCGACCAACTCGGGGAAGTGGGCGCGGGCGGTGTCGAGCATCCCCATCGCCGGGGCTTCGCCAGCGCCACCCAGCAACGGGAACAGCCCAGCGGGGCCGGCCAGCCACAGCAGGAGCGCGTAACCGAGGCCCCAGAGCAGCCCCGCGCCCGGACTGACAGCCCGCCGCACGATCAACAGCGCAAAAAGCAGACCGTACAGCCCGCCGAGCGCGACGCCGGTCACGAACGAGGCCAGTCCTAGCCACCAGATCACGGCCCCGCCCACAGCCCCGACGACGAGGCCGGCGATCATACCCGTGGTGCGTGAGGAGCTCAACGGTCTAGCTCGATCGTCTGCACGATATCGCGGGGAAAGAACAATTCGATGTTCCAGTCGACGAACACGCGCACCTTGCGCTCCAATCCCGGCAGCTTGCCCAGGTAGACGGCGCGCCACATCATCCAGGCCAACAGCCCCGAGAAGCGCACGCCTCTGATCTCGGCGCACGCGGTCTGGTGGCCGACGACGCACAGCGTCCCCAAGCCCTTGTAGTGAAAGGGCTTGGGCGATTTTCCGCGCACGCCGGCGTGGATGTTGTGCGCCAGCGTGTAAGCCTCGTGCAGCGCGAACTGGGCCGTGGGCGGGCAGGGCTCGCCGGTCCTGGCGTCCGTCACGGCAGCGCAGTCCCCCGCCGCCCATAGCCCCTCGTGGCCCGGCACGGCCAGGTTCTCGTCCACCGGCACCGCGCCGCGCTTGTCGAGCTCGACCGGCAGGTCCTCCAGCAGCGGACTCGGCGCCGTCCCCGCCGTCCAGACCAGCGTCTCAGCGCGGATCTCCTCGTCGGAGTCCAGCACGACCACGCCCCGCATGGCGTCGGCCACGCGGGTCTCTAACTTGAACTCTACGCCTCGTTCCTTCATGCGCTCGAGGGCGTAGGTGGCCAGAGACTCGCTCAGCTCCGGCAGGATGCGCTCCCGCGAGTGGAGCACCATGACCCGCACTTCCTCCTCCGGGACGTTGGGGTAGTGGACCAGCATGCCGCGCACGAAGTCGTTCAGCCCGCCGGCCAGTTCCGCGCCCGCGAAGCCGCCGCCCGCGACCACGAAGGTCAGCAGCGGACGGCGGACCTCCGGGTCCGGCTCGCGGTCGGCGCGCTCGAACGCGTCGATGACGTGGTTGCGGATGCGGATCGCATCCGAGAGCGTCTTGAAGTCGAACGCCTCGTCCTCGAGGCTTTCCATCCCGTGGTAGTTGGAGACGGACCCCACGGCCAACACGAGATGGTCGTAAGCCAGCTCCTCGCCCTCGGGCGAGCCGGCATCCGGCGCCAACAGCACCTTGCGTCTCTCCGGGTCTATCTTGTCCACGCGCTTGCGCACGACGGCGGTGCGGCGCAGGCTCGTGCGCAGCGGGCAGCTGATGTGCGTGGGCTCCAGGCTGCTCGCGGCCACCTCGGGCAGCATCGGCGTGAACAGCAGCGCGTTGGTATCGCTTATTAGCGTGAACTCCACCGACGGGTCGGGGCCAAACTTTCTCTCCAGGCGCTCGGCGGTCGCCACGCCCGCGAAGCCGCCCCCAAGGATCACGATACGCGACTTGATGTCGCGTTCGGGTGGGGTTGGTGTATGCTCCGACCCCAGCCACCTGAGGGCCAGATCACCTAACGCCTGCGCCAGTAGCCCCAGAGCCGCGCCGTACAGGACCCAGCCCACCAGCCCCGGAAACAGCGCCAGCATTCCCTCGGCCGTCCACTGCGGCTGCCGACCCGCTAGCAGCGGCACCGCGATCACGCTGACCCCTGTCCAGAGGGGCACGCCCAGCGCCGCGGCGGCCATAACGCTGTCCACGTACGCGTGCGGCGTCGGACGAAAGGCCAGAGCATAGCCGATGCCTGCCAGAGTCCCCAAAAGCAATCCCAAAAGGGCGTCGTCCAGCGTCGCCACCAATATCCCGCTGCTCGCTCCTCCGGCCAGCCACCCGATCACCGCGCGCCGCACGTATTTGTTCACGGCCTCTCAGCCTCCCGGTAATGTGAGTGTGTCACCTTATTGTTATTTTAAGACATTGCCGAAGACTCGCACGTTGGTTGCGACATCCTTGCGGATCGTCTTCGAGCTCCTTTTCGGTTAGCTTTTTTCGCTCTCCGGTTCTTCCTCTCTCTTGCTCCGCTCTTCTGTCTTCTCTCGCGCCACCGAGCGGTCCACGACGACGACGAAGATCAGGGTACACACGACCGCCGCAGCGGCAAATCCGAGCAATATCAGCAAGATCACCACGTTAGTGGACAACCGTATCCCCCCTTTACGTAAAGGCCACGAGTAGTCGGCTCAGGCGGCTACCGCGTTCGCTCAACAGCTTGAGCCGTGGGCGTAGCAGTCGGTCCAACCCGAAGTAGCGGCCCGGCGCGAGCCCGAACATGGCTATCGAGAGCAGCATCATGAGCTGATAGCTCCACTCCCACTCGTTGGGAGCGCCGCCGAGACCCAGCATGAGGTGGGTGGAGACACCGAGGGCCGCCAGAGCACCCAGACGACTGAACAATCCCAGGCACAGGCTCAGGAAGGCGAAGGCCTCTGTGCCCCAGAGCACCCACCCCATATAGCGGATGTTGGGCTGCACGACGTTCTTGACGAACGCGCCGTTTGCTTGCTTCGCCAACCCCACGGGGAGAGCGATTTCGGGACCAGGCTGCGAGCCCACTATGTTGGCTTGAAACCTGGTGAGCGGCGGTTCGTCCGCGAGCTCGGCTTCACGACCGACCCAATAGCACAGGCCGTCCGACTCGAAGTTCTGATTGCAACCGAAATCCGGCGGCGCCTTCCACCAGAGCTGCGTGAAGAAGAGATATCCCAGCCCGATGCTCGCTATCGCAATAGCCATGATGGTGATGCTCCGTTCCACGCGCGAGGAGGAGTATATGCCCTCCCTGGGCTGCCTCGGTTCCTGGCTCTCTGGAGAACTCATCTCTGACATATCGATGCTCCTTTCAGCAAAGTGTCAAGGTCATGCGCCGGACGATGATGGAGTCGCCGTACCAACGCGAGGGTGATGACGAAGTGACCTCCTCCTTTCCCGGCGTGCATCCTGCCGTGAATATGTAAGGACTCATACTTGCTCTCTGCGGGCCAAAATACCACGTTCCCCGTTGGCGGGTTGGGACTCTTCCTCCAGCAGCCCGAGTGATTCGAGGGCGTCCCGGGTTGCCGCGAGGTCGGGACGTTCGAGGACGAGTGGCCGCAGGTGCCGGATGTCTTCCACCACGTCGACGTCGAAGGTGGTCTCGAGCAGAGCCACCGACAGGCCGGAAAGCCGGGCTCGGGCCACGATGCCGTCGAGCTCCGTGCCCACGCTCATCGGTGTTTCTTGCAGCACGTCGTGGTAGCCGCGCATCCCGATCAGGTAGTAGCCGCCATCATAGGTCGGCCCGAATACGAGATCCTGCCTTTCGAGACGGCGGAAGGCATCCTCCACGACCTCGACGGTGAGGTGCGGCGAGTCGGAGGCGATCAAGACGGTTCGTTTCTCACCGCGTCCCGCGGCCTCCCGGAACAACTCCCTCTGACGCTCGGTCAAGTCGCCCTCTCCCTGGAAAAGGACCCGCCCGGACTCACCGACGAGCGGCGAGATCTCCGCCCAGGCGTCGGGCGGCGTCACGTACCAACCGAGCGCGAACGGGGCACCCGAAAAACGCGCGGCCAGATCCTGCAGAAAGGCCCGATATAGGGTTACTGCCCGCTCGTGGCCGATGGTCCGGCCGAGCCGCGTCTTCGCGAGCCCCACCCTGGGTGCCTTGGCGATAACGTAGAGCGCGTCGCTCACCGGCTCGCCTCCCTGGAGGATAATTTCTTATGCTCCCGGGGCGTCCAACGAGAGTAGCGGAGTATGGTTGAGATGATGCGCCAGCCGACCTTGAGGCTTCCCAATATCGTGTCGCCCACCTTCGAGACCCCGACCCGCTGATGGTACCGTACCGGAACCTCGCGGTAACGATAGCCCGCCCGGGCGGATTTCACGATCATCTCGGACGGCCAACCGTAGGTCATCTCCCGCATCTCGAGTGCCAGCAAGTCGTCCCGGCGTATCGCCCGGAACGGTCCCACGTCGCTAACCTGGACCCCGTAGATCGCGCGCATCAAAAAGGCGGCCAGATGATTACCGAAGATCTGCTGCCAGGTCATCGCCCCCCGTGCCCGCGAACCGAGGGCGCGGGATCCCACGACCAGATCCGCCTCTCCCTTCAGAAGCGGCTCCAGCACCCGTGGGAGGTCGTCTGGATCATCGGCGGCATCCCCGTCGAGCAGGACGATCACCTCGGCGTCCCGGGCGGCGAGAATCCCGGCGAGGCAGGCGTATCCGTAGCCGCGCCGCTCCTCGCGCACGACCCGCGCCCCGGCACTGCGGGCGATCTCCCCGGTTCTGTCGGTCGAGCCGTTGTCCACGACTATGACCTCACCGGCGGCCAGGAGTGCCTGCTCCCGCAGGCCCTCTACCACCCGCGCGATCGAGGTAGCCTCGTTGAGAGCGGGGATGACGGCGGCGATGCGCGACTCGGAGCGCCACCCGGAATCCGCGTTGCCTCCCGCATGGTGGCCCGCGAGCGTCATGCCGGCAGGTGTCCGGCGGTCTTGATGACGGTCGTGCAGGCGTTGCCCGCCTTCGGAACGTCCTCCGGGTCACTCAGAGTGTAACGGAGCATCTCCTGGATACGTTGGACCTCTTCTTC
>JACDGB010000187.1 GCA_013815485.1 Rubrobacter sp. | reverse complement strand
AGGTTCTTCCGGCGGTTTGTCTAGTGTCCCGTCCGGCGGCGCGGCGGGCCCTTCGCCACGGATGAGGGCCAGGATCTCCTCTCCGTAGCGGGAGGCGCGGCGAAGCCCGATCCCTTTTATATTCCCAAGCTCGTGTATGTTCCGGGGCTGGCGGGCGGAGACCTCCTCCAGATGGCTGTTGTGGAGCACGACGTAAGCCGGAACCCGTTGTTCCGCGGCCTGCGCGCTCCTCCAGGTCTTCAGACGCTGCAATAGCTCCCCGTCAACCTCTCCCGCGAAAGATTCCACGGTAGAAGACCCGGCAGACCGCGCGGACGCGAGGCGCGGCTCCGAGGATACGATATTGACCGCCAACTTCGTGGATTCGCCGAGGCAGACGTCGCAGCCGGCGCATGGAGCGACTTCTTCCTCGTCGCCAAAGTACCGGAGCAGGCGTTCGCGGCGGCAGGTGGTGAGCTGGGCGTAGGTTTCGACGTCCCGGATCTCCTTGTAGGCCCGTTTGGAGTGGCTCTCCAAACGAGCGGTCAGGTTGCGCTGGCCGCGCTCGTCCAGCAATACGTTCTTGAGCCGGATGTCGGTGATGGAGCCGCGCGGCACGGCGCGCACCAAGCCATCCACCATCAGGCGGTAGAGCGCGGTCTGTGCCACGAGCGGTCGCACTCCGGCGCGACGGGCCAGGTCTGGCAAGGAGATCACGCCCCGGCCAGGCAGCGCGGCGTGGACGGCGGAGATCTCCTGCCGCAGACCCTCCGGCTCCTCCTCCACGCTCTCGATCTCTACCTCGGCCCACAGGTCATAATTGCGGGAGATCAGCCCGGACTCCTCAAGGCCGCGGAGCATGATGCCGGCCGCGTCCTGCTCCACGCCTCCAAGCGCCGCCAGCGACCCGAACGGCACGTTGACCCTCCCTCCATTAGCCGCCCCGGAAAGCCCGCGGAAGTAGGATCCCACCTCACTACCTCCGGCGGCGTTCAGGGTGACGAGGCGTTGGCGACGCCCCCGATCCGCGCTCCGGTACAAAACGACGCACTCGCTGGGCTCACCGTCGCGGCCCGCGCGTCCGGCCTCCTGGATGTACGCTGGCAGACTCGCGGGAAAGTTCGCATGCACCACGAAGCGCACGTTCGGCTTGTCCACCCCCATCCCGAAGGCGATGGTGGCGACCACCACGGGTACTTCGTCGGTCATGAAGCGTTCCTGCACCTTCGAGCGTTCGGCGGCGCCAAGCCCCGCATGATAATGGGCCGCGTCCACCCCAGAACGCCGGAGGCCCGCCGCCAATTCCTCGCACTCCTTCCGCGTCATCGCGTAGACGATGCCGGGAGGCGGCGAACGGCGGATGATCTCCAGGATCAAGGGCAGCTTGCTCTCCTTCTTTTTGGCCTCGATCACCCGGTACGTGAGGTTGGGACGGTTGAAACTCGTCACGACAACCTCCGGTGAACGCATCCCGAGCGAGCGCAGGATATCCTCCCTGACGCGGGGCGTCGCGGTCGCGGTCAACGCTAATACTGGCGGGTTTCCGAGGTCTTTGACCACCCGCGGCAGGAACAGGTAATCCGGGCGGAAGTTATGTCCCCATTCTGAGATGCAGTGCGCCTCGTCAACCACGAACAGCCCCACGCCAGCCCGCCGCAGGGCCAGCACGAACTCCAGGGACCGGAGCCTCTCCGGCGCGACGTAGAGCATCTTCACCTCGCCCTCGCGGACCCTTCGCTCCACCTCCCACCGCTCCTCGTGCGAGAGCCCGGAGTGGAGGGTGGCGGCGTCGCCAACGGAACTCTGGATCAGGGAGTCCACCTGATCCTTCATCAGGGAGATGAGGGGAGAGATGATCACCGTCAGGCTCTCCTGCATCAGCGCGGGGATCTGGTAACAAAGGCTCTTCCCGCCACCAGTCGGCATCACCGCCAGAGTGTCCCGGCCTTCGAGGACCGTTCGGATTACCTCCTCCTGTCCCGGTCGGAACGAGTCGAAGCCGAATATCTCCTTGAGCACGTCGAGAGGCATGGGGTTATTTTAGCTTGTCAGCGGTTTAGCATTTCAGCTTGTCAGCATTTCAGCATTTGCGTCACTCCCTCACCGAAACAGGTTGGCGAAAGCCCATTCGCCACCTGCGGTTTGCTGACTAGCTGACCGGCTTGAAAATCACTCTTTACGCTGCTGTTTGGGGACGAACCTGGGGATGGGGTCCAGGCCGTGTACTCTGCCCGAAGGGTCATCCCAGTCCTCCGGCTCGCGGTTTCTGGGCGGCTCCTTTTCGGCTTCGTCGAGCATCTCCGATAGCGAACGCCGGATCCCCGTCCGCGCCCGGTCGTATGCCAGCTTGAACCCGAAGGCCGGGACGGCGAGCGCCGGAAGCACGCCCAGGAAGAAGACAGGGCTCTGGAACCCAGCGAACACGAATAGCAGGGCGAGCGTCGCCCCGAGAATGAGACCAAGAGACAGATATTCTCCGCGCTGATTGGAGGCGTCCGCAGTCAGATTGGCCGCGCATCGCCCGTCTTCGAGGCCCTCGACCCGCAACTCGACAGACTGGACCTTGAGCAGCGGCCGATGCCCGGAGAAGTCCAGCGTGCGGCGCACCGCTCCCACGAGGTCGCCCGGATCGTACAGTGAGCAGGCGTCCGTCTGGCGGCGCAGCTTGAGGCCCTGCTCCACGCGCATCATGGATTCCAGATGCTCGCGGGTAGGCTGCGCGGGACACTCCATCTCCCGTACGGTTCGCAACCTGGCGGCGCCGTAGAGTTTCCAGTGGACCGTATGGGGCTCGGCGGTTTTCTCGGAGGCGAGATCCCACATTGCACGTCGCACGTATGACTCGCGGATACCGGCCGCGGCGGCCACCTGCACGAGGACTTCCGGGGAGATCGAATCGGGCTCATTCTCATCGCGGGCGCGGCGGCGGGCATTCAACTCGGAGGCGCGGCGCAAGACCATCTCTACCTCTGCCGGCGTCAGGCGTTTTTCGTTGTCTTTAGCCATGTCCGGGCGTGATTTTACAGGTTCTAAAGACGTTGGTCGCGCTGCGAGGTGATGGACAGAATACGCGGCGTATCACGTAGATAAGACCAGCCGGAGATGATCGTCAGTACCGTTGCGACCAGCATCACCCACCACCCGATATCCGACATCACAAGCCGCCAGCCATCGCCGTTTGGCATCCCGATCAGGAGTATCAGGATGGCGAGGCTCTGGGCGTTCATCTTGGCCTTGCCCCAGCGGTTGGCGGCTATTACTTCACCGGCTTCGAGGGCGACCATCCGCAGGCCGGTGACGGCGAACTCCCGGATCACCATGATCGCCGCCATCCACGCGGCCATCGAGCCCTCATCCACCAAAGCGAAGAATAGCGAGACGATGAGCGCCTTGTCGGCGATGGAATCCATGAGCTTGCCGAAGCCGGTTACCTGTTTGCTCCGGCGGGCGAAGATGCCATCGAAATAGTCCGTGGCGATAGCCGCGACGTACAGCGCGACGGCCACGGCCCTTGCCCCAGGAAACGGCAAGTACAGCACGATCATCACGGGGGCGACCGCGAGCAGACGCGCCAGGGTAAGTTGGTTTGCGAAGTTCATGCCCATCTCATCACCTGTCTGTTCTCCCTCGACCTATTTAACGTAGCACCTTTCGGGCCACGGCTCAAGGTCTATCTGGGGACGCCGTCGGACTACTCTGCGGAGGAACCGCGGATCTGGGCGATGGTCGGGCGGGAGCCGAGTTCCAGGATCCAATCAATGATCTGTCGCAGCCGGTTTTGCGGGCTATCGAGCTGGCTGACGTAGTAACCGCGCCAGAACAGCGCCGCCAGGAACCCGCTGAACTTCACCCCGAGCGCGTCGTTGACGGCGAACTGGCTGCCGAGGTCTATTAGCTGTCCTCGGGAGCGGTACTTGAACGGCTTGATCTCACCTCCATCTATGGTAGCGAGCAGGTTCACCGCGAGCGCCTCGCCCTCCTTGACGGCGGCCTGGGCATTCGGGGGGACGAACCCGCCTTCGCCATCCGGGATAGTGGCATTATCGCCCACGGCCCAGACGTTTTCGTAGCCTTCGAGCCGGAAGTATTCGTCCACCTTCGCCCCTTTGGTCTTCTCGACCAGCGGGATGCCGAAGTCCACCAGCCGGGAGTTCGGGCGCGTGCCGGCGGTCCAGATCACGTTCTCCGAAGATATCCGCTGTCCGTCCTCGAACCTCACGCAATCCTCAGTGACCTCCTCAGCAAGGGCGTTGGTCATCACCTCGATATTGCGGGCGGCGAGCTGTCCTCGGGCGACCCTTCGCAAGCCCGGATCCAGCTCCGGCAGGATGTTCGGCAGCGCGTCCACCAGGAATACCCTGAATCGGTTGGCGTTTATGCTCGGGTACTCCGGTCCCAGGATCTCGTGGATCAAGACGTGAAGCTGCGCGGCAGTCTCCACGCCGGTCGCCCCGGCCCCTATGACCACGAAGGTCAGCTTCGACTCCGGGACCTCGCCGTCTTCGAGCGTCGCCTCCTCGAAACGCTCGATGACCCGGTCCCGGATCTTCACGGCGTCCGTTATGCCTCTCATGGGGATGGCGTGCTCCTCGACCCCCGGTATCCCGAAGAAGGACGGCTGGGCACCGAGAGCCAGGACCAGTTGATCGTAGGTAAATTCGTGGCCGTCGGCCTGCACGGACTTCTTCTCGAAGTCCACGCTCTCGACTTCGGCCCGCCGGAAGCTGGCCCCGAGGTGGATGAGGGTTCGTCTCAAAGGCTGGGCGATGTTCCTGGCGCCTATGTCGCTCGATACGATGCCAGGTACCATCGGCCAGAAAGTCAGGTAATTGTCCCTGGCAATGAGCATGACGCCCACGTCATCGCGGTCGCGGGTCTTCTCGCAGATGTTTTTGGCGGCCTTGTAGCCGGCGAATCCGCCGCCCAGGATC
>JACDGB010000186.1 GCA_013815485.1 Rubrobacter sp. | reverse complement strand
GTATTAGAGCCAGCTTCCCATCCTTGTTGCGATGGATACCCCAGCCAAATTTTTTGACGAGCGCCAATTTTTTGATATTGTAGCTTTCTATCCTGAGGTCGAGGCGCTTGCGTCGAATAACATGAACTTCATGGTAGAACTCTGGTTCGCTGAATACGTACGGGTTTTCTGCCAAGACCTCATAGGAAACTCGGGCTATTGTCTTCCCAGTACCGCCGTACGGTGGTTCCTCGCTTCTTATAACGTGGGAGTCGGCGGCTATTTCGATCAACTCTTCTCGCGCTGAAGTGGAAAACCTTGTGCTAACTTGCTTTTTCTCATTCTGCTTGCCAGATAGTCTCACACCATGTGTAGTGGAAAGCTCGTCGTCTGCTTCTGAGCCTACGGCCTGATAGGTTAGTTCTGGATCGCATTCAAACGGCATCGCAATCTCAGTAAGGACAGATACGGCCCTCCTCAGTGGGATAGCGAAGAACTCCCGATCATTCCTTGCCCTGGCATGCGCGAGCCTCTGGTGTACGAGCCTTTCAACCTCGCCACAATTACTCACAAACACATCCCACGCAACACCGTATGGTGCGGGTATGCCGGTGCCCGACGAGAGCTCTCTGGCACGAACCTCTGGGTCTTTAGTTGTCTTGCCTATCTTCACGTAGCTGGGGAAAGTGGGATTTATCAGTATGTAAACGTATCCTGTCTTGCCGAGTGTCTCTCTTTTCACGTCGTACTGCTCTCCCTGTTATGAGCTATATAAATCTGGCACCGACAGTAAGCTCGGATCAACCAAGCCCACGAACTAGGCCAGTGCGGAAAGCTTCGCTACGAGCGCCGGGTCGCGCATCGCCGCCTCTCCGACGAGGACTGCATCTGCCCCGGCATCTCGCAGGCAACGAGCGTCTTCGGGTGAGGTGACACCGCTCTCGGCGACGAGGACGGTCCCGGCGAGCCGGGGAGCTAGCTTCTCGAAGGTCCCGAGGTCCACGGTGAAGTCGCGGAGGTCGCGGTTGTTGATGCCGATAACCGTCGCGCCGGACTCCAGCGCAAGCTCCGCTTCCCGCTCGTCGTGGACTTCCACCAGCGGCGTGAGGCTGACTTCGACGGAGAGGGAGACGTAGCGGGCGAGAGAATCGGCGTCGAAGAGGGCGGCTATGAGCAGCACGGCGTCGGCGCGGGTCGCGGCTTCGAGGACCTGTACTTCGTCCACGGTGAAGTCCTTGCGGATGACGGGGAGCGCGGTGGCTTCGCGGGCGGCGTCGAGGTCTTCGAGGGAACCTTTGAAGCGGTCTGGCTCGGTGAGGATGGAGAGACAGTTCGCTCCTTCCCGCTCGTAGCTGGCGGCCCAGGGACCGGGGTCTATCTCCCGGATGAAGCCGGCTGAGGGCGAGGCGCGTTTTATCTCGGAGATCACGGACAGGCCCGGAGCCGCGAGCGCGCCCGCGAAGTCCCGCTTCTCGAAGAGCATGGCCTGTTCGTACAGATCGTCGAGGTTGGTGCGTTCCTTCAACTCCTCGGCGCGACGGAGAGCGGCGGCGGCGAGTTCGTCGAGGATGGTCATGCTTTGGATGGTAAATGGTGAGTCCGAGGGGACGCTATTCGATGGGTGAGGGCGGGATCCATCACAACTCCCATCATGCCTGCCCCGAGAGATGACGGGTGGTCCTGACGAAGTCTTCTAGGGCCCGGTGGGCGGCGCCGGTGTCCACGGATTCTTCGGCTAGGCGGACACCCTCCTCCAAGCTCTTCGCTTTGCTGGAAACATAGATAGCGGCGCCTGCGTTTGCGAGGATCACGTCGCAGGCGGCGCCCCGCTGCTCGCCGGAGAGCACGCCGCGCAGGATGTGGGCGTTCAGGTGGGCGTCGCCTCCGAGAAGGCCGTCGGGGGCGTGGCGGGAGAGGCCGATGGTTTCAGGTGAGGTCTCGTACTCGCTTATCTCTCCGTTTTCGACTTCGGCGATGAGGGTTTTGTCAGTCACCGTGATCTCATCCATCCCATCCATCCCATGCACGACGAGCGCCCTCTCCGCACCTAAAGAGGCAAGAGCCTCGGCGACGGGACGCACGTAGTCAGGGCCGAAGACCCCGACGACTTGCCGCTTCGCGCCTGCGGGGTTGGTGAGAGGGCCGAGCAGGTTGAAGATGGTGCGGAAGGGCAACTCGGCCCGCACCGGGGCGACGTGGCGCATCGCCGGATGATGGGTGCGGGCGAACATGAACCCGATGCCGGTCTCGGCGATGCACAGGGAGACTTCTTTCGGGCCGAGTTCTATCTCCGCGCCGAGGGCTTCGAGTACGTCGGCGGAGCCTGCGCGACTGGTAGCGGCCCGGTTGCCGTGCTTGGCGATGACGACGCCCGCGCCCCGCGCCACGAACGCCGCCGCCGTCGAGATGTTTATGGTGCCCTTCGCGTCGCCGCCCGTGCCGCACGTATCCACCACGTCCGGCGGAGCCTCGACCTTCCCGGCGAAGCGGCGCATCGCGCGGGCGAAACCAACTATCTCCGGCACCGATTCACCACGGAGCCGCATGCCCGTTAACAGGGCCGCCGTCGCCGCTGCTGGGACCGTGCCCTCCATGATGGTCTCCAGGGCGCGTTCGGCTTCGCCTTCGGAGAGGGTTTCACCGGCGGCTACCTTTCTCAGAGAATCCCGGATCATTGGCTCACGAATCCAGGAAATTCTTCAGGATGTCGTGTCCGTTCCTCGTCAGGACGCTCTCGGGATGGAACTGCACGCCCTCGACCGGCAAGGTCTTGTGACGGACGCCCATGATCGTGCCGTCCTGCGTTTTAGATGTGATCATCAGACACTCCGGCAAGGACTCAGGTTCGATCACGAGCGAATGATACCGGGTTGCCTCGAAGCCTTGATCCAGGCCCACGTAGATGCCTTCGCCGTCGTGGATGATCTTCGCCGTCTTGCCGTGGACGGGCTCGCCGCGCACAACTTCCGCCCCGAATGCCTGTCCTATCGCCTGATGCCCGAGGCAGACGCCGAGTACGGCGACGTGCTCGGAGGCTTTCGAGATCAGATCCACCGAGATCCCGGCCTCGTTCGGCGTGCATGGACCGGGCGAGACGACTATCCTGTGGGGATGGAGCGCAAGGATCTCATCCGCCGAAACCTCGTCGTTGCGGCGGACGATGACCTCGGCCCCAAGCTCCCCCAGATACTGCACGAGGTTGTACGTAAAGGAGTCGTAGTTGTCTAAAACGAGAACCCGCATAACGCGCAAGATTCTAGCCGATAACCGTCCCCCGAACAGGAGGAATATCCCATGACCCTGCTCCTGACCGAGTCTGACGTGGAGAACCTGCTCGACATGCCCTCCGCGCTCGAAGCCGTGGAGTCCGTGCTGCGCCAGCACGCCGAAGGCAAGGCATCCAACCACGCCCGCCGCCGCGTGTCCCTGCCAGGGAGCGGCCTGAACGTCATGTTCGCGGGCGCGCCTGAGTTCAATGCCCTCGGCCTCAAGGCGTATACCATCGCCCGTGGCGGCGCCCGGTTCTACACCATGCTCTTCGACGCCGAGGGCGGGGAGTTGCTCGCCATCCTCCAGTCCGACCGGCTCGGCCAGATCCGCACCGGCGCAGCGACCGGCATCGGGACGAAGCATCTCGCTCGCGAGGACGCCACGACCCTCGGCCTCTACGGCACGGGCTGGCAGGCGGAGAGCCAGCTAGAAGCGGTAGCCGCCGTCCGTGACCTCGAACGAGTAGTCGTCCATAGCCGCTCGGAGGAGAACCGAAAGGCGTTCGCGGATAAGATGGGCGAGCGGATCGGCATGGAGATAGAGACCACCCATGCCCCCGACGAACCCGCCGCCCAGGACATCGTGGTAACCATGACCTCCTCGCGGGAGCCGGTGCTGCACGGGGAGTGGTTGCGGCCTGGGACGCACGTCAATGCAGCGGGGAGCAACTCCCTGCTCAAGAGCGAGATAGACCGCGACGTAGTGAAACGGGCCAGCTTCGTGTGCGTGGATTCGCGGGAGGAGATCGGGCTGGAAGCCGGAGACCTGATGCCGTCCCTCGAAACCGGCGTTATCCTCCTCGAAGCCGTCTACGAACTCGGCCAGATAATAGCGGGCCACATGCAAGGCCGCCGCAGCCCTGAAGACATAACCCTCTTCGCCAGCCAGGGTCTCGCCCTCGAAGACATGGCCGTGGCCCGCCTCGTCTACGATAGAGCCGTCGAGCGGGACATGGGAAGAGAGATAGATTTTTGAGCTTGTCAGCACTTCAGCTCGTCAGCTTCCTGAAGCGTTTGCTGGCTGGCTGACCAGCGCGACCGAAGGGAGCAACGCTTTGACCGAACACTTCGAACGACCGCCCGCTATCGGTGGCGATTACCAACCACTCGGCGCGACGGAGTTGTCCGACCACGACGATCGGGCGGCGCGTTTCAGGTCCGGCTCGACGACCGTGGAAGTAACCGCGCTCGCGCCTGACCTGTTCCGGGTGGGGATGTTCCCTGCCGGACGCACCCCCAGCTACGACTCCGAGGCGATAGCGAAGGACGAATGGGATGCCGTCCCGGTGGAGATTCATGAGGAGGACGAAACCGTCACGCTTTCTACTGGTGCCTTCACCGCCCACGTCTCCCTCGACCCACTGCGCGTCTCGTTCCTGGATGGCAATGGGCGGGAGTTCTGCGGGGACGATCCGGACCTCGGGATGGGACCGGTCGTGACGCCAGGGGCCAACGTTTTCACCCAGCCACTCGGTAGCCCGGTCAAACTGTACAAGCGGCGCGAACGGGGCGAACGGTATTTCGGCGGCGGCGAGCGCACCAGTGGGCTGGAGAAGACGGGCTCGTCCCAGATCTTCTGGAACGTGGACCCCCCGGCGGGACACACCGCCTCGTTCAACAACCTCTACTCCTCCATCCCGTTCACCCTCTCCATCGTGGACGGCAAAGCGCAC
>JACDGB010000185.1 GCA_013815485.1 Rubrobacter sp. | reverse complement strand
CTATGAAGGATTGCATGCGTCGCCTCAGCGGGTTGAACAGGGCCGCTATCGCCAAAGTCGAGGCGACGATGGCGAGCTGGGAATTCCCTCCGGCGAGGACGCGGAAGACGTACTGCAAGCCGACGACGCTCCCGAAGTACACCAGCGCGAGCATTACCGTCAGCGCGCCGTATACGAGGGTGCGGTTGATGATGACATCTATGTCGTAGAGCCGGTATCTCAATATGGCGATGCCCACCGCCACGGGCAGCCCGGCTGGAGGAACGGTCCACATCGCCACCGATGCCGGAACCCGTCCGGCAAGGGCGAGCGAGAACCAGACAACGAACACGGCGGCCATGACGCCGACCGCGTAGGCGAACCACTTGAGTTGCTGTCTTTCCTCGCCCCTCGCCTGGCGGAAGCGTGAGATCGCCGCCGCCCCATTCACTAGTATCAGCGGCGGCAAGGCCAAAAACACGGCCTCGATGAGGTAAAGCCCGATCCCACCTTCCAACCCCAGCGGGTTGTACACAAACCTCAGGCGCATATCGTTGGAGACCGGCGATAGCCAGGACGCGAGCGTGAAAAGGAAGATGAAGCCCACGCCTCCCCACAAGACTGGACGCCAGCGCGCCGACGGCAACCTCCCCGTGGGGAACAACAGGAGCAGGAACACGACTATGAGGAACCAGCCCATCCCGCGCGCCCACCCACCGAACCACGTCGCCCAAGACGCGGCGGGGAGCGAGCCGGGGGCAGATATAAGAGCGTACACGGCGTACTCCAGCGCGAGTTCTCCCAGTGCCCACATCAGGGCGCCGGAGCAGAAGAGCCAGCCGATCCGGTTCCCCGGACGACGCGAGGCGACCAGGGCGCCGACGGTCGAGAACGCGAGGATCAAAGCCGACGTGGGTATCGCGTTCCCGAAGGCGGAACTGTTCTCGTTGAGCGAGACGAAGAACAACGTGAATGCCACGGCCAGCACGGTCAACGTCCACGCGGACCATGCCAGCCATGTGGCGGCGCGCCAGTTTCTACCGGTTCGCGGGTCCATGCCGCCGCGCCGCACTCGCGCCTACTCTTCCTGCTCGAACACGAGCCAGGAGCCCTTGATATCCGCGACGTTCCCTTCGTTCCCGGACACCACGCTTACGAGACGGGCTCCGTCGCTGGCGAACTTTTCAAGGGCCTTCCCGGCCTCCTCCGAATGGACCACGAACGCGACCCGGCGATCCTTCGCCGCCTCCTCCAGAGAGTGTTCCCGGCCCTCCCTCTCGCTCACGGCCCGCGTCAGGAGCCGCTCGCGCTCGGCGGCCTCCGACAGCAGCCTCTCCCGGTGAGCCTGAAGCTCCGCCTCGCGTTCGCTCAACCTCCCGCGCCACTCCTCGATGCGGCCCATGATCCCGTGCAAAAGCCTCTCGATGGAGGTCTCTCTCTTGCTCACCACAGGCTCCTTTCTCCGATCTTCCGTGCCCCTATGTTCCCATGCTCTCGTATCAACCGCGATGCTCCCACTCGACGGCGCGGGTCCGCTCGGGCGCGCCATTCTCGGGCGAGGCGGCGACCATTCCCAGATCGCTGACGGCACTGCGGGCGGCCAGCCCAACGACCGCCGTGAACGTCGGATAGGCGAGTTCCACGTCCGCGAGTTGCTCCACTGTCATTCCGGCGCGCATGGCGGTGGCCGCGATCTGGACTACCTCCACGGCTTGCTCTCCTACGATGTGCGCCCCCAGGATGCGCCTCGAAGCGCGGTCCACTATGAGCTTGCAGAAACCATCCGAGCGACCGTCTATCACGCCGCGATCCAGGTCCGCATACGGGACGATGGATGCCACGAAGTCGTGGTCCATGCTCGCCTGAATCTCCGTCAGACCGACGCTGCCGTACTCAGGGTCGGTGAAGCCGCCGTGCGGCACGATGTCGTGCCTGAACCCGCGAACGCCACCGAGCACCGCCCTCTCCGCCGCCAGAGAGCCTTCGTGGGTCGCGCTCTGCACCAGCATCCTCCGCCCCGTCACGTCCCCTGCCGCGAAGACGTGCGGGGCGCTGGTCCGCAGGGAATCATCCACAATAACGTATCCACGCTCGGCCTCCACGCCCGCCGCTTCGGGGTTCAGTCCCTCCGCGTTGCCAGGCCATCCGACCGCGAGAACGACCGCTCCGGCATCGAGGGAATGCCGCTCTCCGTCGCGCCAGTAGAACAACCGTAAGACATCGCCGGACTTCTCGATCCCCTCCACCCCGCCGATACCGGTGACCACTTCGATCCCACGCTCCAGAAACGCCCCGGTCACACCTTCGGACACCACCTCATCCTCCGCGCCGAGGATGCGCGGCGCGGCTTCGAGCAATGCGACGCGCGCCCCGAACGCCGCGAAGACCGAGGCAAGCTGGCAGCCGGTCGCGGCCCCACCGATTATTGCGACCGAATCGGGTAGTTCCTTCATCGTCCACACGTCGCTATGGGTCAGGGCGAGATCCGAGCCAGGAAGAGGCAGCCTCCGCGCATGTCCACCCGCGCACAGGATGAACTTGTCGGCCCGGAGCTTCGTGCCATCTCCCAGCGCGAGCGTGTTCCCATCCACGAACCGGGCGTCACCGGCGCGGTCGAAGACGTGTACGTCCGCCGCTTCCAAACGGCTTCGTAGTTGCTTCTTCTGCTGTACCTCGTAGACGATGCGTTGCACGCGGTTCAGAAGGCGGACGAAGTCAACCTGCGGGGCTTCGCCATGAAGTCCATATTCTTCGTATTGTTCGGCGTCGCGCGCCAGTCGGGCAGCGTGGGCGAGGACGCGGGTTGGGACGCAGCCGTCGTTGGTGCAGGTTCCGCCCAGGTTGCCGCGTTCGGCGAGGGCTACGCTCGCGCCGAGTTCTCGGGCGCGCAGGGCCGCTGTTACGCCCGCGGGGCCGCCGCCGATCACGGCCACGTCGAAGCTATCTGTCATTGGTCTCCTTCTCTGTCTCCCGCAGCCACAGGCTAACGTGCTCCGGCTGCATGGTCTCCCGGATCACGTAGATCAGGTCATCGTTCAATGTGTCGAGGTCCGTCTCGTCGCGCAGCCGAGCAGAGAACGTCTCCAGCGTCTTCGCGGCGTCGTATTTGCTACGGTAGAAACGCCGGTCTATCCCATCCTGGATGCGGTGTCTTAACGGATTAAACAGAGTGGCGATGGCGAGCGTCGAGGCGACCACGATGAGTTGTGAGCCTTCGCCGGTTAGAGCGCGGAAAGCCGTTTGCAGCAACACCACGCTGCTGAAGTAGATCGCGGCGAGCGTTGCCGTGAGTGTGCCGTAGACCAGGGTGCGGTTGATTATTACGTCTATGTCGTAGAGACGGTAGCGCAGGATGGCTATTCCTATGGAGATAGCAACGGCTGGTGACACGGCTATGAAAATTGCCTGCGCGGCCCACTCGAACCAGCGTGGCGTATCTATCGCTATGGTGATGCTGATAAAGACGATGCCGATAGCGAACCCGGCAGCAGCGTAGGCAAACCATTTGAGCTGCTGGCGCTCCACCCCTACGGCGCGGCGCAATCGCATAAACAATGACAAGGCCGCCGCAGCGAACAGAAGGGGAGACACCGTATACAAAACTGTCTCCCAAACAATGGTGAAGCCCTCTACGCCGAGTGGGTTCCGGATCGGGCCGAGAGAGCCCAGGTGGGCTCCTACAGAGAACGCGGAGGTGAGCACCCCCACCACGACAAAAGCCACCGTCATCCACGCCAACCATCTCCAGCGCCTGCCCGGCAATCGTCCGGTCGGGAACAGCAGGAGGTAGAACACCTGGAGACCGATCATGATGGGAAGAAGCCAGGCGGCGATCCAGGCCAGAGCTTCGCCCGCCGGAAGCGAGCCAGGTTGCGCCAGCAGGGCATGGATAGCGTACTGCGAAGTGAAGCTGCTCATGCTGACGGCGACGCCGGACAGGCACAGGAGCCAGCCCACGGCGTTCTCGGGCCGACGGGAGGCGACGATCGCGCCCACAGTCGCGTCGATCACGACGAGCGCGTTGCCGAGCCACCAGTCGAAGACGGGAGCATCCGGGTTGGATCGGCTCAGGGCCAGGAGAACGAGACTCAGAGCCGTCAGGGCCACGGAGATCGTCCACAACGACCAGGCCAGCCAGGAGGCGGCGCGTCTGCTCATCGCTTGTTCTCCGGCTCCTGCAACCACAGCGAGACGTGTTCGGGCTGCATGGTCTCGTTCACGACCGAGGCGAGATCCCCGCTCAAAGAATCGAGGTCCGTCTCGGCGCGCAACCTCGCGGCGAAAGCCTCCAGCGTCTCCCTGGCATCGTACTTCCTGCGATAGAAACGCCGGTCAATGAAAATCTGTATCAGCCGCCTCAAGGGATTAAACAGGGCGGCTATCGCAAGGGTCGAGGCAACGATGGTGAGTTGGGATTCCTGTCCCGTGAGCCCGCGAAAGACGTACTGCAAACCGACGACGCTTCCGAAGTACACCAGCACGAGCATCACGGATAGAGCGCCATACACCACCGCGCGGTTGATAATTACGTCTATGTCGTAGAGACGGTGGCGCAGTATGGCTATGCCGGCGGCCACGGGCACGGCGGCGATAACGAGGGCGTCCATCAATTGGAAGAGGATGGGGAAGGCGGCTTCTACCGGTCGGTTGGTCATGAACCAGACAGGGATGAACGCCGCGGCGAAAGTGAACCACTTTATCTGCTGGCGCTCCACGCCCGCTGAACGCCAGAAACGGACGACTAGGCTCGCCGCGGAGGCGAAGATCAAACCTATGTACCACGCGAATAAGACTGGACCAAGCACGCTCTCGACCGGGAGCATCGCCTTGATGACCAGCGGGTTTTGAATGACCGTATCGTTCACAGCCTCCCCCGGCGAGAACGCGGACATGATGGTCGCGAGCGGCAGCACCCCGAGGGCGAACCAGCCGACGAGACCCCAGCGCCGGGAAAC
>JACDGB010000184.1 GCA_013815485.1 Rubrobacter sp. | reverse complement strand
AATACCAGCCTCCTCATCTGGACCACGACCCCGTGGACCCTCGTCTCCAACGCCGCCGTCGCGGCCAACCCAAAAGTGGACTACGCGACCGTTGAAGTGGACGGGGAGAAGTTGATCGTGGCCTCCGAACTCCTGGATCGCGTATTCGGAGAAGACGGCTACCAGATCCTCGAAACCCGCAAGGGCGAGGAGTTGGAGGGACTCCGGTACCGCCGCCCATTCGATTACGTGTCCGTGGAGGACACAGAGAACCTGTGGACCGTGGTGCTCGGGGATTACGTGACGACGACCGAGGGGACCGGTCTCGTGCATACCGCCCCGGCCTACGGCGAGGACGACGCCCGAACCGGGCGGAGGTATGGCTTGCCGACCATCCATCCCGTAAAGCCGGACGGGACTTTCGACGAGCGGATCGGGGCTTTCGCAGGTCTTTTCGTTAAGGACGCAGACCCCGGCCTCGTGGAAGAGTTGCGGGAAAATAGGCTGCTTTTCCGATCCGAGAATTACGAACACGCCTATCCGCATTGCTGGCGGTGCGGGACGCCGCTTCTGTACTACGCCAAGCGTGCGTGGTATGCTCGGACGACGGCGGTTCTGGACGACCTGCTCTCGGAGAACGAGAACATAAATTGGGTCCCCGATCATGTGAAGTGGGGCCGCTTCGGGGACTGGCTGAGGAACAACATAGACTGGGCGCTCTCCCGCGAACGCTTCTGGGGGACGCCCTTGCCGATCTGGCGCACTGCATCCGGCGACATAGTCGTCGTCGGCAGCGTGGAGGAACTGAAGGAACTCGCGATAGACTCCGTCCCAGACGACCTGCACCGCCCGTACATAGACAGGGTCCGCATAAGGCATCCTGAGACGGGCGAGGAGGCGCGGCGCGTCCCCGAGGTGCTGGATGCGTGGTTCGATTCGGGGAGCATGCCGTTCGCCCAGTGGGCGTATCCGAATGGCGGTGACGCGGCGGAGAAGCACTTCGACCGGCAGTTCCCGGCTGACTACATCTGCGAGGCGGTGGACCAGACGCGGGGCTGGTTCTACTCGCTGCTCGCCGTGAGCACCATGCTCTTCGGTCGGTCGCCGTACAAGACGTGCGTGGTCCTGGGTCACATCCTGGATGCCGAGGGAAAGAAGATGAGCAAGTCTTTGGGCAACGTCATAAACCCGTGGGAGGTGTTCGAGAAGCAGGGGGCCGACGCGCTGCGGTGGGCGCTGTACACTTCCACGAGCCCCGGCAATACGCGGCGGTTTTCGCAGGATCAGGTAGACGAAGCCGTCCGCAAGTACCTGCTCACCCTCTGGAACACGTACTCGTTCTTCGTCACCTACGCCCGTATAGACGGTTTCGACCCAAAAGAAGATTTCGTGCCACCCGAACGCCGCAGCCTGATGGACCGCTGGGTCCTCTCCGAGCTGCAACTCACCACGCAGACGGTCACGGACGAACTCGAAGCCTACGACGTGACGGCGGCGGGGCGCGTGCTCGGCGCCTTCGTGGACGAGCTCTCCAACTGGTACGTGAGGCGCAGCCGCCGCCGCTTCTGGAAGAGCGAGGACGACGAAGACAAGAAGGCCGCCCACTCCACCCTGTACGAATGCCTAGTGGCGGTCACCAAACTCACCGCTCCATTCACCCCGTTCGTCGCCGAGAACCTTTACCAGAACCTGGTGGCGAACGCGGAGGGGGAGGCTCCCGAGAGCGTCCATCTGGCAGACTGGCCGGTAGCCGACGAGAGTCTTATAGACTTGGACCTCTCGCCCCGCATGGAGTCCGCGAGGCGCATCGTGGCTTTGGGACGGGCGGCCCGGAATGCCGCCGCCATAAAGACCCGCCAGCCTTTGCGCGAAGTCGTCGTGGTGCTGGAATCCGAGGAAGGAGACTCGGAGTTCCGCGAGGGTGCGCGGAGCCTGGAGTCCATCGTGCTCGAAGAGTTGAATGTCAAGAGTCTGCGTTTCGGGGAGGCGGAGGACATCGTCGCCTACGACCTCAAGCCCAACCTCGGGGTCGTGGGACCGAAGCATGGGAAGCTTGTGCCTAGCATCAGATCCGCCCTGGCTGAAGCCTCGCCGGAGACAGGAAAACGCGCCGCCGCGGGAGAGGAAGTGACGGTGAGCGCGGATGGGCAGGAGATCACGCTTTCGCCCGACGAGTTGCTGGTGGAGTCTGGGGAGCGCGAAGGGTATGCTCTGGCTCGGGATAGAAAACTCGCCGTCGCGCTCTCCACGGAGCTAAGTCCGGATCTGCTCGATGAAGGACTGATACGCGAGTTGGTCCACAAAGTGCAAAACCTGCGCCGCGAGCGAGGTTTCGAGATAGAGGCTTCCGTCTCGGTGAGCGTCTCCGGGAACCGGCGGGTCAGGGAGCTACTGGAAGGCCGTTGGGGAGATTACTTCAAGGCGGAGGTGCTGGCTCGGGACCTCGCCCTGGAAGGCGGCGCTTCGGGCGGCGAAAGCCTGAGCGTGGACGGCGAGGAAATCCGGGTGAAAGTCGAGCCGCTCGGGTAACCGGATCGGGGATCCTCGCGGTGGGATATAGACCCGTAAAAAAGGGTATGATTGGTCAGGATAACGCCATGCACGGAGCGCAAAAGACAGGGAGGTCCACGTTGTTCGGAAGGAAGAGCCGGGCTGAGAAGCTGAGAGAGCAGGCCGAGGAAGCGAGGTTCGTTCCCATCGCGTCGCTCGTGGCCGCCTACGAGGGCGCGAGGCCCGTCGTGGGGCGGTTACTCTACGACGACGACCTCAGGGACAACCTCCGCGTCTTCATCGAGTCCGCGCGCAACATCTACGATGAGTTGTCGGACGAAGACGCGACGGATATCGTCACCCGGCTATGGGACGATGACAAACTCCGCAAGCAGGTGGAGGCCGCCGCATTGGCCGTCCAGCAGGGTAACAAGCGAGTGCGGGGCGAGAAGGTCAAGGCAGGCGGTGGTGGCTCTCGCATCCTGTTGCTGCTCCTCATAGCAGGGGTGGCTTTCCTGTTCCTGAACCCCAGGACCGGGCCGCAGGCACGCCAGTTCGCCCGTCAGGCCATCAACTCCGCCACCTCAAGCGGCTAGACAACGGGCAGGGCGCTGGGGTCAGCGGTCGGCGGACCAGAGATCAAACGCCGGATACCGGCTGCGAACCAGGCTGTCGAAGGCTCTGGCTGCCCCCTCCCCGAAGTCGTCAACGAAGGTGACGCGCAGGGCGGCGAGTTCCGCCTCTACTTCCTCTGCGGCGCGGTCGGCGCGGTTTTGGGCACTCTCGCTCGGCGTCCCTGCCTCATCCAGACGTCTGGCCTTTCCGGCGAGCCGCGCCGACCGCTCGAAGAGCGCGGCGTGTACCCTTTCGTGGGCGTCGAGCGCGGCGGCGGCCCGGTCGTTCAGGTCTTGCGACGCTTCTGGCCGTTGGCTCGGACGGAGCCGTGATCGGAGCCGCGCGAGCATGCGCCGGAGGAACGCTCGCGGAGAAAAATTTAGATTGAAAGGCGGTAGACTTCCTTCTCTCATGAGGCATATGTTAAACCTTCTCGCGCCCGCTGTCGTGATCACGTTCGCGGTACTCTTCCTCTCCGGTTGTTCTGAAATACTCGGGGACCAGCGCCAGGAGGCCGACGCCGCTGTGACCGATGCGAACGGTGCCATCGCCGAGCACAACCGGCTCTTCGATCAAGCCCGCGAATCGTACGCGGTGGCGCGAGAGAACATTGAATCCGGGGACGAGCCCGCGGATCAGAGAGAGCGCATCATGGGAGCCAATGAGACCCTCCAGGAAGCTCGTGGCAGCCTTCAGGAAGCCTCGGCCCACATAGAGGACGTGCGCGGGTTGGACGTGGACCCCGCCATAAAGGACTACGCCAGGCTCCTCTCGGAGGCGATGGACGCGCAGCTCGCCGCCGAAGCCAGGGAGATAGAGTTCTACGAGATTCTGGAGGAAGACCCAGCCCTGACGGATAACCGGGACCCCGCCCTGAACCTCCTCTCGGAAGCCGGAGATGGATACGCAAGAGCCGAGGAATCTTACGCCGAGGCCCGAGACCTCGCGGCATCCAACCCAAACGTCATAACCCTCCCGCCGGCCGCCAACGGCGCGGGAGACAGCGGGAACGAAGAAACCACCGAAGAAACCACCCTAGATGCGCCCGATGACCAGCAAAAAACGACTGGATAATCGACCTCGCCGGGGCCAGCCCGCCCGAAGCCTGAAACCTACAAAGGCTGACAGATCGGGCATACGTGAGTCCCCCGTCCTGCGACGCGGGACTTGACGATCTCTGTGCCGCAGACCAGGCAGGGCTCGCCTTCCCTTTTGAAGACCCGAAGCTCATGCTGGTAATTGCCGGTCTCGCCGAAAGCGTCGTGGTATGAGTCGAAGGTCGTGCCCCGGAGTTCGATGGCCCGCCGCAGGATGCCGCGGGTGGTGGCGTGAACCTTCTCTATCTCTCCGGTCGTGAGGGAATTTCCCTTGCGGGTGGGATGGACGCCGGCGGCGAAGAGGACTTCGTCCACGTAGATGTTGCCGAGGCCCGCGACCACCGATTGGTCGAGGAGGAGACTCTTTATCGTCGCCTTGCGGACAAACGCTTTCGATAGGTGCTCGGGGGTGAAGTCGTCGGAGAAAGGGTCGGGGCCGAGGCGTGAGATCAGGGGGTGTCTGTCCACCTTTTCCGGCTCGTAAAGGCAAAAGTATCCGAGCCAGAGTTTGGCGAACGCGAGCGTCACTTCTCCCTCGAATTCCAGGACGGCGGTGTTTGCGTGGTCGGGCTCTTGCCATCCGGGGAGCGTGCGCACCCGCCCGGAGATGACGAGGTGTACCAAGCCGACTACATCTCCGAAGTCGAGCACGATGACCTTGCCGCGCCGCCCGGTCCCGCGCAGCCTCTTCCCGGCGAGGCGACGGGTAAATTCTTCCGGCTCCACGTTGGTCACGTCCGGGCGGAAGACCGCCGCC
>JACDGB010000183.1 GCA_013815485.1 Rubrobacter sp. | reverse complement strand
CAACAGGCGTCGGGAAGCCCGGATACGCCCAGAGGCCTCCCCGAGGTTCCCCATCAGCTCTTCGAGCACGGCGTCTTCGTCGAGCATGGCCCAACTGTACACCCGGCGCGCCGAATCCTCAGTACGGGGACCCGGGGTACGGAGTACGGGGACCCGGGGTACGGAGTACGGGGACCCGGGGTACGGAGTACGGGGACCCGGGGTACGGAGTACGGAGACCCGGGGTACGGAGTACGGAGACCCGGGGTACGGAGTACGGAGACCCGGGGTACGGAGTACGAAACGACTTTAAAAAACCTGGATTTGCTGGTGTTTTTGGTGATTTCGCGAATCGCCCTTCTTTTCTTACTGATTTACTTTATGCTGTTGCAAAAGGGTCTGAGACTATGGGGATGAGAAGCCTAGGGAGGAGGCTGAATTGGATCCGGCTGTGAGGGTAGAGGAGGCGGGCAGCCGCCAAGGCTTCTACCAGATCCCGAAGGTCGCGGTCGAAGCCAACTGCTTCGTCTTCCCGGTGTTCCTGCTCTCGTCCGGTCCGGGGGGGCGCAAGGGCTGGTACTCTTACAAGAGGACGATCTTGCATGCCCCGGGCGGCGGGTTGCCGCAGAGCCTCGAGCAGGAATGGATAGTCACGGGCAGTCACAGGCTCGGGCTTCCCAGGGCCGTCGACATGGATGTGTGCATGGCACTCTTCGAGGTCGCACAGCGCCGAGGCGGGATCCCCGACGACGGGCGGGTGGAGTTCTCTATCCACGAGCTGAGGGAGATCCTTGGATGGGTGGACAACGGTGAGGCCTACCGGTACCTGCGGGAGTCCATAGAGCGTACGGCCTCGTCCTCGATTACCAGCCGCAAAGCGTTTTGGAGCCCGAAGCGGGGGTCCTTCGTGAGCAAGACCTTCCCGCTGTGGAAGAGCGGCCTGCGCCAGCACTGGGACTTCGAGGGACGCAGCTCGGAGAGCAGCCACGTGAGTTTCGACGAGCTCATAGTCGAGTCCTTCAAGGACGGGCATCTGAGCCGGCTGGACTCGGGCTTCTACTGGGCGCTTGAGAATAGCACCTCCAAGCGGCTATACATGCTCCTCGACCATCACTGCTCGGGAGAGGAGGGGGGGAAGGCGCGCCCGTGGGTGGTGGAACCGATGGAGCTCATGCACCTCATGCCACTCGGCAACTACGACCGGGCGTCCAAGGTTGAGCAGGTCCTTAAGCGGGCCCATGCCGAACTCCGGGGGGCCGGATACATCAAGGAACTGGAGGTGGAGCGCGGCAAGCGCAACGCGCCGCTGTCGTTGCGGTACGAGATCTCGGGGGCGTTCCATAGAAAGCGCCTCGGCGCGGAGATCGAGCGCGACCCGGCTGGTGCGATCGCGCTGGAGAAACTCGTGCAGGAGGCGGTGAGCCGAGAGGTTGCTGTGGGGCTCATCGCCGAGCACGGCCCGGACTATTGCGGACGCTACGCCGACCTCTTGCCGTTTGTCGCCAAGACGAAGCGCGGCCAGCGAGCGGGGTACCTGGTCGACGGCATAAAGAACGGCTGGCCGTGGGAGGAGCGAGTGGCTAGGCTGCCCAAGGGTGCGGCCGTCAGCGCCACGCCCGGAGTCCCCGACCCACCGCGAGACGTCAGCGCGGTCCGGTCGGCTGGGGCCAAGCGTCGCCAGGAGGGCTACGAGTGGCTCTTTGGCGAGGGCTCCTGAGCACCGTGGCGGACGTTTCCGGCGGAACGTCCGCTGCCCACGTGTTCGAGACCGCCCCCCGGCTCAAGAACGGAGCCGCTTCGTCCGGAAAGACAACCCGATGAGACGCGCCCGCCTTACGCCGCCGATCAACGCTACCGCCTGATCCGTAGTCTTATACCTAGGCGCCGTAGTAACCGGAACCGTTTGCTTCGCATCGGCCTAACTCCTGGTAATTTGATCTACGTCTGGGTGTAACGATACATAATACGCCCAGACGTAGATCCCGAAAAGGGCGTGACTTGACCCGTCCTTCCCCCATCTCGGCGCTTCCCCTCCTCCTCTCGAGGTTCGCCGTGGCCTTGCCGACATTATCCTTTACTTCCGATTTTGTCTGTCTTGGATGATTTGAAGAGGTCTGGTTGATCCTTCCTGCTTTCCTGTTTCTGTCTTACTGGAGGACCTAGGGGGAAGGTGATAGGCGTATTACGCGAACATATTATTTCCTGCTTATTATTTCCTGCTAAGTCAAACAGAGGCGTCTTGTTGCAAGAAGCTACGACGGGACATCGGGGGCGGCACGGTAGCGAGGCCCGTCCGTTCCGGAGGTGCTTGGGAAGCGGTCGTCGAGCGTCCAGCGCGGCATCCGCGCGGCAGAGCCATTCGTCTCCCGGTCCTCATAGGAGACAGGGTAACGAAAACCCACGCTGTGCGCGGCGCAATGACCGCCCTGCTCAAGCGCACCCCGACCCCGAGGAGCTGGCCGAAAGGCCGGAGGGAAACGAAGAAGCTCCTCCACGCCCTCTCGGTGCCCCCAAGCTGTGCAGCCTCTAGCGCCCCGTTCACCGCAGCACCCGAAGGGCACGTTTTCCGGCCGCGTCAAAGGCGCTGGTTAGGCAGTGTCCTGAAGCGCCTCGATATTTTCGGACTTTCGACAAACTGGAAGTTTAGATTTTTGAAAGTCCGTTTAAGGGGGCGGCGAGGCGGGCTCTCGGCAGGCTGTCGGTCGGCGCCCCGATGGGACGGTTCGGCCGTTTTGGGCCTCCTAGCGGCCAGAGGGTACAAGCGGGTCGCCGATCAGGGGCCAAAATCCCCGGATGGGGCCCTGAGAGGTCCACCAAGCGCCCAGAGAGCTGCTTTTGGTGTGCTATATCCGTCGGAGGATCGGAAAAATCCTGGGGCATTCTCGACGCAGGCTCGCCGCACCCAGACGCCGCACTCCCGCCGGCGGGCGATCCGGTCATCGGTCCGATCTATTTTGCAATTTCATAATTTCGAACTTTGAAAAGTTTGACAGTCCAAAACATGTCGGCTAAGCTGGCGACCATGATTGTGACCGTGGCAGCGTTCAAGGGCGGTGTCGGCAAGACCACTTCTGCGGTCCACCTGGCCGCTTACCTGGCCGAACGGGGCACAACGGTGCTCGTGGACGGGGACGTGAACAGGAGCGCCTCGCGCCAGGCGAAGCGGGGCGCGCTCCCATTCGCGGTCTGGGACGAGCGGCGGATCGCGATGGCGGTGAGGGAGCACGAGCACGTGGTGATAGACACCGAGGCCAGGCCTGGGCCCGAGGACCTTGAAGAGCTCGCAGCCGGGTGCGATCTGCTGGTGTTACCCTCGACGCCGGACGTGATGACGATGGAAGCCCTGTTCTTGACGGCCGAGGCCGTCAGCAAGGCGGGCGGACAGGACCGCTACAAGGTTTTGCTCACCCTGATCCCGCCTCCGCCGAACAAGAGCAAGCCGAACAGGCGAGCGGTGGAGGCGAGGAAGGAGCTGGAGACGGAGAAGGTACCGGTTTTCCGAGGGGAGGTCCGGCGCCTAGCGGCCTTTGTCCACGCCTCCGACGCGGGGGTTCCAGTTTACGAGGTCAAGGACCTGAGGGCCGCGGAGGCTTGGGCTTGCTACCAGGCCGTGGGCAGGGAGGTGACGGGCGGCGCATGAGCGAGAAGCAGAGCAGGTTCAGCGGGCTCAGGGACAGCGTGCTCGGGGACGGGGCAGAGGGAGCGCCCGCGCCGCCGGGCAGGACGGGCCGCGGTCAGTCCGGGCGCCGGCGAGGGAGGCCGCCGGGGAAGCGCAGCAACCCAGACTACGTGCAGCTCACCTGCTACGTGAGGGAGGAAAACCTCGACGACGCCAAGGAGGCCCTCATGCAGGAGAAGCGGGAGACCGGCCGCAAGAGGGACGTGAGCGACGTTATCGACTCGCTGCTTCGGTTCTACGCCCGGCAGGGGGACCCGTGGGAGCGGGTTGATAACGGCCGGGGGTGAGGCGGAAGGGACGGGAGCGCGGCTTCGGGCGGGGCCCTGCCGCTCTTTGAGACGTACGAAGACCCTTTGGTCTTCCTGCTGCACGTGTGGCTGGGCACGACATCCTGGTACGCGGCGACGCCGCGCGGCCGAGCGGGAGATCGGAGAAGACCTGCGCTCGTCTAGAACCCGCGGGGATCCGCTGTGCGCCTACGTGGCGCTCTACAACCTGGCCCAGTTGGCGCCGGCCCAGCGCGATCCAGAACGCCCCGAGCGCAAACACGACGCCGGCGACCACCGCGACCAGCACCAGCAGCCGGCTGGACCAAAGAGCACGCTCGAACATGCGCGACACCCCGGATCGCTCCCCTCCTCGTAGGACGCTTCCGGATCCTACTATACCCTTCCAAAGCCACTGCTACCCCTATTCACCGGATTGCGTGGAAGGGCGATTCTCCGAACTTCGTCCGTCAGCCGTGGGTGGGGTGCTCCGGGATCTCCTCGAGGCGCACGCCGAGGGCCGCCGCCCGCTCCCGGGCCCGCTCTTGGGCGATGCCCACCTGCCACTCCTCGACGCCCTCGTCCCCGTGGGGCCCGTCCCTGAGGTCGGCGAGGTGCTTGCCGGCCTCGGTGCCCACGATGGCCTTCAGGGCCGCTTCGATGGGTTCCCCGTTCCGGTCGGCTCGGGCCTTGGCCTGGCGCATCAGGACCTCGTTCGCCATCTCGGCGACCGTCTGGTCATTACGCATGGTTTTCTCTCCTCTTCCTTGCAAGAACCTTTCACCCGTGATGAGTATAGCCTCGGGCGTCTTTCGGACCCAACCGATCGCGGACGACGATCCTAGTCACCCGAGTGCGTGGAGAGACTGTTTGGAAAATAGCCGGAGGGCTTCTCAAGTGTGCGTTTTGGTAGCATGAGATAGTCAAGTAGATCTCCTTCGTCTCCTCTGGCGACCCTCGAAGCCCCGATTCAGGCTCCATTCCGCTTTTCCAAACAGTTTCGGAAGGGAGATTCTCCGAACTTCGGGC
>JACDGB010000182.1 GCA_013815485.1 Rubrobacter sp. | reverse complement strand
AAACTGATCCAGCTACTATGAGAGTCCGAAGGCCCGGGATGGGCAGAAGGAGGACTCTCGATGAAGAAGAGGCACACTCCAGAGCAGATCGTCCGCAAGCTGCGAGAAGCGGACGCCGAACTGGCCGCGGGGGCCTCGGTCCCCGAGGTCGCCAGGAGACTCGGTGTCAGCGAGGCGACCTTCCACCGCTGGCGCAAACAGTATGGCGGCATGAAGGTCAATGCCATGAAACGCCTCAAGGAGCTGGAGTCCGAGAACGCCCGCCTCAAGAAGATCGTCGCCGATCAAGCAGTGGACATCTCTATCCTCAAGGAGGTGAGCCGAAAAAACTTCTGAGCCCGACCCGGAGGAGGGCGGCCGTCGAGCACGTTCGGCGGCACCTTGGGGTCTCCGAGCGTCGGGCGTGCAGGGTGATCGCTCAGCCCAGGTCGAGCCAACGTTACGAGGGTCGGAAGACCGATCGGGACCGCGCTCTGGTCGAGCGGATGAGCCAGCTTTCACGGGAGAACCCCCGCTACGGCTACAGGCGGGTATGGGCACTGCTGCGGCGCGAGGGTTGGTCTGTGAACAAGAAGCGGGTGCATCGGCTATGGCGCCAGGAAGGTCTCAAAGTGCCCGACAAGCAACACAAGAGGCGTCGCCTTCTCCTGGATACGAGCGAGAACGGATGCACAAGGAGGCGGGCCGAGCGCATCAACCACGTCTGGAGCTACGACTTCGTCATGGACGAAACCGAGGACAGCCGTAGGCTGAAAATGATGCCAGTGGTGGACGAATACACTAGGGAGTGCTTGAGCATAGAGGTCGAGCGCTCGATTACCGCCGAGGACGTGGTAGAGACCCTCTCGCCGCTGTTCCGTCGAAGGGGCGAGCCAGCCTTCATCCGCTCGGACAACGGCCCCGAGTTCATCGCCGGAGCCATCAAGCGGTGGCTGGAAGTCTCCGGGGTTAGGACCCTCTACATCGAGCCGGGTTCTCCGTGGGAGAACGCCTACTCGGAGACGTTCATCAGTCGCTTTTCAGACGAGTTGCTAAAGAGGGAGGTGTTCGCCGATCTTTTGGAAGCGAAGGTGCTAGTGGAGGATTACCGTGGCCACTACAACCACCACAGGCCACACAGCGCATTGGACTACCGGACCCCGGCCGAGTTCGCGGTGGCCGCTGATCTGGACACGAAGGTGAAGGATGCCGAGAAGCCAGAGGAGCTAGAATCGGTACTCACACTCTCATAGCACCTGGTACAGAGAACGGGGTCAGGTCAGCATATTATCAATGGTCCACCCTGATAACCGACCGTGCAGGAGCCTATGGTCTGCGTCGGGTCGCTTTTCCTCTGCTTCACGCAACGCTTATCGAGAAACGGACATCGTTCAGACTCCATGAGCGAACGAACGCTTCTTGCTGTTTTGTCGGCAACAGCCTCACCGTAGAACTCCACAGGTTGCTTGTCGAAGTTGACCACGTTCAGAAAAGCTTGTCTTGTGAGCCTATCGAAGATGACGTTCTGTGGAGGCGATGCCCAGCTTCCGTCAGGTACTCTTTGCTGGTATCGATACCGATGCCCCGTCTCCCCAGGTTCAGAGCTGCTACCAAAGACGACCCGGTACCAACGAAAGGATCCAGTAAAATGCCATTTTCGGGGCATGTAGCCTTTATGGGCGTTTCACAAAGCTCTATCGGGAAGGGCGCGTAGTGACTATCTTTGCGCCACTGATCTTCCGGGATGATGTGCCAGACGTCACCCGGCTTGGTGCCGTTCTTGTGGTAAGGGAGGATGCAGTAGCCCCGCGCCCGAAGTTCACCGGCTCGTCCGCTGAACTCGGTTGAGTCTGAGTGCGTAGACCTTTGCTGCCCTCGAATAACCATACGAAAATCTTGGATTTCTCCACGCTCTAGCTTTCGCAACGTTTCTCTCAGCGCAGCCAAGGCCGCACTCTTTTCTTCCGAAGACAATGACTTGCTCTGGCTGATCTGCTGCTCATACTTTGAACCGCTGACGCCTGTTGGAGAGACGATTCTGCCGTTCCGATATCGGGGTTTCTTCGGCGCATTGCGGATGGCGTCTACGTCGTAGAAATACTTGTTCTGTTGCACGAAGTGGAAGACATGCTCGTGAACATTGCGGAGCTTGTCTTTGGAATTGCAGGGATTGCCCTTTATTTTGTCCCATACTATCGAGTTTCGCAAAATCCATCCATCGTCTTGTAAGCCGAAAGCCACACGCCACGGGATGCCGCAAAGGTTCTTGTTCAGGTACGTGTCTCCTATGTTTATCCACAAAGATCCACCGGGCTTCAACACATGACGCACGCCCTTGAAAATAGAGACCAGCGAGGAGACATACTCTTGCCATGTCGCCTCATTTCCCAGACCACTAGAGCTCTCATATCTTCTCTTCGACCAGTACGGAGGACTCGTGACGCAACAATCCACAGAGTTCACGGGTAAGTCGTAAAGAACCTTCTCTGCCTGTCCGTGGACCAGAAGATACTCTCGTTGAGTGTCGTCGAAGAAACCTCGGTGAGGTGAGGTTTGATCTTGGGCCTGTCTTTGTAGATCTACCGCTTCAACTCTTGAGCCCATTCTGCTTCTGACCACGGTCACTTCAGTTCCTCTCCTGAGTTTCCGTAAAGATACATCATAATACAGTGCAAACCACTATTTGCATGCTGATCCTCGTGTATCTGATAACAAACACAACTGGTGAAAGACTCCGACTAGATATGCTGTTCGTTTGCTCGATAATGCTATACACGAGTGAAACGTTCTCACGGCGAGAAGAAGAATGCGAGCGCGGCGATAATGTATACGCCAATGAGCATCGCGCCTTCGAGCCAGTTGGATTTTCCGTCGAGGGCGACGAAGCCGGTGACCACGACCGCCGTCGCTAAAGCGCCGAGTTCCAGCGGGGTGAAGACGAGCCGCAAGGGGTGGCCGAGGAGTGGGCCGAGGAAGACTAGGATGGGCGTGACGAGGAGGGCGACCTGGATGGATGAGCCGAGCGAGATCGCCATCGAGAAATCCATGTTGTTTTTGTAGGCGATCTGGACTCCGACTATGTGCTCGGCGATGTTCCCGACGATGGGAACCAGGATCACGCCGACGAACAACTCGGAGATGCCAAACTCCTCAGTCAGCGGCTCGATAGCCCCGACGAACGCCTCGGAGACGAAGGCGACCGCCGCCGTCGCGACGAGTAGCAGCGCGAACGAGGCGCCCCGTCCGAACGGCGCGTGCCCTTCCCCGGTCGCCACGCCCCCTTCCGGGCTGCGCAGGTAGTAGACGAGATAGAGAACGTAGAGGACGAACATCACCACGGCCACCTCGACGCTAAGGAAGGTCGGAGGCGTTCCTGGGCTGGTCGCGGCGAAGATAGTGGGGAGGGCGAGGGCGGCGGCGACGATCCCGAGCATGGAAGCGTTGATGCCGGCGATCTCGGACGAGAAACTCTGGACGCCGTTCTTGAGGCCGCCGATGAGCAAACTCGCCCCGAGTACCAGAAGCACGTTGCCGATAATCGAACCGATGATCGAAGCCTTCACCACCGTCGTCAGGCCCGCCGAGAGAGCGAAGATGGTGATGATGAGCTCGGCGGCGTTGCCGAAGGTTGCATTCAGGATGCCCCCGATCCGAGGCCCGGAGTGATGGCCCAGGGATTCGGTCGCCTGTCCGAGCACCCACGCCAGCCCGATCAGGGCGAGGGCCGAGACGGCGAAGAGGACGAGCGTCGGCCCGTGCAAGAGTTCCATGGCCAAGACCCCGATCGTGAAAACCAGCGTCGCGCCGTAGGTTATGCGGGTCAGCATCGCGTTCCTTCCGTTCGGATAAGCACCCCGGATATCTTATAAGATAGGCAAGCTGGACGTAGGAGCCTACCTGGAGAGACTTTTGATCGACTATCACCTGCACGTCGTGGCACACGCGGATCGGCCAATGACCGTGGATAACATCCTGGCTTACCTGGAGGTGGCCCGCGAACGGGGCATCCGCCAGATGGGCATTACCGAACACGACCGCTACCTCGATGAAGTCGACCTCGCCGCATTCCAAGAGGCCCGCGAGAAGTTCCAGGACGTGGAGTTGCGGCTTGGCATCGAGATAGACTTCGTGCCCGGCAACGAGGAGGAGATGGACCGAATAGCGGACGCGCTCCCTTACGACTACGTGATCGGCAGCGTTCACCGCGTCGGCGGCGAAGAGGTGGACCGCGCCACCGACCTCTCCGTCTACGACAAGTACGAACCCTACGAACTCTACGAAGCGTACTACGAGAACGTGCGAAAAGCCGCTCTCTCTGGCCGCTTCGAGGTGCTGGGACACCCCGATCTCATCAAGATCTTCAAGCGTTACCCCGATAAAGACATCACCCCGATCCTGGAGGAAACCGCCGATGCCATCGCGGAGTCCGGCATCGTGGCGGACGTGAACGCGGCGGGATTGAGGAAACCGGTCGGCGAAGTCTACCCGTCGCGCCCGTTCCTGGAGATGCTCCATAGCCGGGGCGTCCCCATAATCCTCTCCTCAGACGCCCACGCCCCAAACGAAGTCGCCGCCGGATACGGCACGAGCCTCCCACTCGTCCACGACGTGGGATACTGCGAGGTGGCGACCTTCGAGAACCGCGAACAGGGCTCCCTTTCCCTGTGACCGAAGAGCTTTTCCTCGAAGACGCCTACGTCAAAGAGTTCGAGGCCAGGGTAGTAAAGCTCGATGGCCGGGAGGTCGTGTTGGCTCAAACGGTCTTCTATCCCGGTGGGGGGGGCCAGCCGCCGGACAAGGGGACGCTCGGTATCGGCCCGATCCACGCCAGCGTCGTGGATGCCAGGCGCGAAGGGAACAGCATCGTCCACGTTCTCGACCGGGCGATCCCCGGTACCGTCCACGATCTGAAAGGTGAACTGAACTGGGAACGGCGATACGCGCACATGCGATATCACACGGCGTTGCACGTTTTGTCGGGTGTGATCTGGAAG
>JACDGB010000181.1 GCA_013815485.1 Rubrobacter sp. | reverse complement strand
AACCTCGACATCGTGCTGGGGCGTGGTATCTCGCTCGAGATGGACGCCATGCAGGACAAGCTGATCCGTCGCCACCGCGGCGGCTACTGCTACGAGCACAACCTGCTGTTCGCGGCGCTCCTCGAGCACATCGGGTTTGCGGTGAGCAGGCTGACCGCCCGCATCCGGATGGGCAGCAACGAACCGCAGCCGAGTGGGCATATGCTGCTGCGGGTCGACGCCGGAGGGAGACCGTGGCTGGCCGATGTAGGGTTCGGCGGACAGCGCCTGCTGGAGCCGATCCCTTTAGAAGATGGAGCCATCGCACGACAAGGTAGCTGGACTTACCGGTTGGACCACGAAGGTGCAGGTGTGTGGGTGCTGCGCGTCTGGCGTCCCGACGGGTGGTTCGATCTGTACGGCTTCACCCTCGAACCCCGTCACCACGGCGACTACGGCGTGTACAACTACTATACGTCCACGAACCCCGACTCGCCGTTCGTTAAAGGGGTGGTGGCGCTGAAAACCGAGCGTCATCTTCGGCGGTCATTGACCGGGCGCCGGTTCACCACCACTTATCCGGACGGCTCCATCGAACGCCGCGAGCTGTCCGGTGCAGAGCTGATCGGTGTTCTGCGCAGCACGTTCGGCATCGCCCTGGAAGCGGGTGAAGAGGCAGGCATAAGGTCGATCTATGTCACTGACCATGAGGATGGAGGGCTTTTATGAGCATGTTTTCTGGCGCGGAGCTTGCCTGCTTTGAGGAGCGCGAGCTAGTCCGACTCACCATTGAGAAGCTCAAGGGCGCGGACCTGCTCACAACGCTGACGCGCGGGAGGTAGACCGTTGGCCTCGTTCTCCGCCGCGGAACTCGACTACCTGTTGAACGAGAGGCGACTGGGTAGGCTGGCGACCGTCGATGCGACCGGCCAGCCACACGTGGTTCCGGTCGGGTGGCACTACAATCCCGAGCTGGGCACGATAGATATCTCGGGCCGCAACTTCGCCGCCACCAAGAAGTTTCGCAACGTGAAGTCCAACACGAAGGCGGCGTTCCTCGTAGACGACGTCCTGCCCCCCTGGCGGCCGCGCTCGGTGATGGTTCAGGGCCAAGCCGAGGCCCTCGAGGCTTCCGCGGGGGGCGGCGGCGAGGACAGCGGGGCGATGATCCGTATCACCCCCGACAAGATCGTCTCTTGGGGCCTGGAAGCCTCCGAGGGATGAGCAAGCCGATCATCATCGGTGCGCGTCGATCACGGTGAGGCAAGATGAAGCGGCGGTGAACCGACGGTGGACCGACGAGGAGCTCGAGGAGGAGTGGACGCTCGGCCCCGACGAGCACGTGCTTTTATCTGGCAAGATGGGCCGCACGCGCCTCGGCTTCGCCGTCACGTTACGGTTCTTCGCCCGCGAAGGCCGGTTCCCAGACCCCGACGAGAGGTTGCCCGAGGAAGCTGTGGCCCACGTCGCAGCCCAGGTCGGCGTGCTGGCGCAGGAGTACGAAGGGTACGACGGGCGAGGACGAACCGCCGAGTACCACCGGGCGCAGATAAGGGAGGCATTCGGCTTCAGGCCCGCTACCACCGCAGACGCTGACGAGCTGGCGTCGTGGTTGCTGGAGGAGGTAGCGCCTTACGAGTACGACGCGGAGCCTTTGAAGGAGGCTGCCTACACTCGCCTGCGCGCTTTGAAGATCGAGCCGTCTACACCCGGCCGGATAGACCGGCTGGTGCGCTCGTCCTTGAGGAGCTACGATGAGCGACTCTGCCAAGTAACACTCGGGCGTCTGTCGCGGAACAGCGTAGCCGAGATGGACGCTCTACTTTCGGAGCCCGACGTACCCGAAGACGCGGCCAACGAAGATGCCACCCGCGGTTTATCGGCAAGGAAACAGCCGACGCTGGCGCGCCTGCGAAACGACCCGGGCCGTGCAAGCGCCGAAAGCGCCCGCGCCGAGATCGCAAAGCTCTCGCGCCTGCGCGGGGTCGGGTTACCCGATGACCTGTTCCGAGACGTTTCGCCGAAGGTGGTGCGCTCTTACAGGAGACGGGCTGCTTCAGAATCTCCTAGCTCGCTTCGCGCTCACCCACCGTCTGTCAGATACACGCTGCTGTCCGCCCTGTGCTTTATGAGGTTGCGGGAGGTTACCGACGGGCTGGTTGAGGTGCTAATACAGATCGTCCACAAGATCGGGGCACGCTCAGAGCGCAAGATCGAGCGTATATTACTTGAGGACATCAAGAAGGTCTCCGGCAAGAACGGGCTGCTCTTCCGGATAGCGGAGGCCGCTCTCTCAGATCCCGACGGCCCGGTAAGGGAGGTGGTATTCCCCGTGGTGGGCGAGGAGACCCTCTCGAAGGTGGTCAAGGAAGCCAAGACTACCGGCGCAGCCTACCAGGAGCAGGTGCAGCTCAAGATGCGCTCTTCATATGTCAGCTACTACCGCCCCGTCATATCCGCAGTGCTCGGCTCCCTGGAGTTCCGCTCCAACAACGCCGCCCATCGGCCCGTGACGCGTGCCCTGGGCTTCCTGAAGGCATACGCCGGAAGCACCAAACGCTTCTACGAGGAAGATGAGGAGGTGCCAATAGAAGGGGTGGTACCCGCGGGGTGGTACGAGCTCGTCTTCAAGGCAGATGGCAAAGGCCCTGCACGGAATGGGTCCGTTCGGATCGACCGGGTGGCCTACGAGCTGTGTGTGCTTGGCGCTCTACGCGATGGGTTGCGCTCCAAGGAGATCTGGGTAGTTGGAGCGGATCGCTACCGCAACCCCGACGAGGACCTGCCCCAAGACTTCGACGAGCGGCGTGAGCGCTATTACGAGACTCTTGGACAATCGATGGAGGCGGACAGGTTCGTAGAAGAACTACAGCGAGATATGGATGCTTCTCTTGGAATGCTCGACGAGAACGTGCCGCACAATCCGTACTTGAGGCTGCGCGAGAAAGGCAAGGCCAGGATCTCGCTATCTCCACTTCCCGCACAGGACGAGCCGCCCAACCTGGACGACCTCGGGATAGAGATAGCGGGCCGTTGGCCGATGACGAACCTTCTGGACATCCTCAAGGAGGCGGATCTCAGGCTCGGCCTCACGGATCATTTCACCACCGTGGCCTCCAGACAGATCCTCGATCCCGAGACCTTGAGAAAGCGGCTTCTCCTGTGCCTCTACGGGCTCGGGACCAACACGGGCCTCAAGAGGATCTCCGCCGGAGACCTAGATAGCGGCTACCAGGACCTGCGCTACGTGCGCCGGCGCTTCGTTCACAAGGAGCAGCTTCGGGCGGCGATAGCCTGCGTGGTAAACGGTATCTTCTCCGCCCGCTCCACCGAGATCTGGGGCGAGGCAACGACGGCCTGCGCCTCGGATAGCAAGAAGTTCGGGGCATGGGACCAGAACCTCTTGACGTCGTGGAGCATCCGCCATCGGGGTCGTGGGGTCATGATTTACTGGCACGTGGACAAGAAGAGCGCCTGCATCTACTCCCAGCTAAAGAGCGTCTCCTCCTCGGAGGTAGCCGCCATGATCGAGGGCGTGTTGAGGCACTGCACCACGATGAGCGTCGACCGCAATTACGTCGATTCTCATGGAGTCAGCGAAGTTGCCTTTGCCTTCAGCCATATACTCGGCTTCCGGCTCATGCCGCGCTTAAAGCGCCTCTCCACCCAGCGCCTGTACCGTTCCAGAAAGGGCAACCCCAGCGCCTATCCAAACCTGCAGCCGATCCTCACCCGTCCCATAGACTGGGTCCTGATCCGCAACCAGTACGATCAGATGGTCCGCTTTGCCAGCGCCCTGCACGCGGGGACTGCGGAGGCAGAATCCATCCTGCGCCGGTTCACCCGCGCCAACCTCCAGCATCCCACCTACCGGGCACTCTCCGAGCTCGGCCGGGCCGTGAAGACGATCTTTCTGTGCGAGTACCTCGCCTCGGAGCAGACCAGGCGGGAGATCCACGAGGGCCTGAACGTGATAGAGAGCTGGAACTCGGCGAACTCCTTCATCTTCTACGGCAAGGGCGGGGAGATCGCGACCAACCGCTTGGAGGACCAGGAGGTGGCCGTCCTCTCGTTGCACCTCTTGCAGATATGCCTCGTCTACATAAATACGCTCATGATTCAGGAGATCCTCTCCACCGCGTCGTGGTCCGAGCGTCTCACGGATGAGGACATGAGAGGCTTGACCCCACTGCTCTACGGGCACGTCAATCCCTACGGTCGTTTCGAGCTCGACATGAACAAGCGTATACCGCTGGCGGATGTTGCGCATACAATGTAGCTTGTATTGCGGCCCGTGACAGCAACCGTAACCTCCCCCCGTTTAACACATATCGTGGCGGCAATTCTTGCTATTCTCTTAACGTTCTTGGCATTTCGGCGGATCAACCGCCTCGGGGATTGCTGTAGGGGGATGCGGCCTTCAACGCCGGGTCGCCACCACTTCGAGGTAGTCGCTCGGCACCACCATCGTCCCGTCGCCCGAACGGTTGAAGCGGCCTATGAGGTCCACAACGTCTCTCATGAGGCCCTCCCGCTCCGCCGGGTCTAGCGACAGGAAGGTCTCCCGGGTGGGTCCCAGTTGGGTCTGCAGGACCTCCAGGTAGTGCCGGATCGAGCGGTATCGGAACACAAAGCTGCGCCGGGCGATACGAAGATCCCTGACGCCGCCGCCCAGGAGTTCCCGCAGCCGCCCTTCGGTGCCCCAGAGTACGGGCGGCTTCAGGCCGGGAGAGAAGGGCAGGTAACTGCCGAAGAGGCTTCCAAGCTCTCCGGCGAAGCCGTCCGGCGTCCAGTTCGCCAGGCCGATCCTACCCCCCGGCCGGCAGACCCGGAGCAACTCGCCGGCCGTCCTCTCCTGGTCCGGCGCGAACATCACCCCGACCGTCGAGAGCACGATGTCGAACGAAGCGTCCGGGAAAGGGATGCTCTCGGCGTCGCCCTCCCGGAAAGCGACTTCCAGCCGTTCGGCGGCGGCCCGCTCCCGCGCCCGCTCCAGC
>JACDGB010000180.1 GCA_013815485.1 Rubrobacter sp. | reverse complement strand
TGTCCTGGTTCATGGCCGCTGCTTTTCGTACTCTATGCTGAAGTCCACGGAAGCCACCGTATGCGGATGAGCGTGAATGTGGCCGCGACGACTGCCGCTGGCAACCGCCGTCGGCAACATCTTACCCCCGGTTCCTTCCGTGCCCCTCCTCGATGAAGGTAAGTTGTTCATCCTCCTGGTCCTTCTTTCACCGTGCCCCACGACTTCTTGCCAGCGCGAATCTGGGTCCGATGTTCGGCATTTCTGTCGTGCTTTAGAATGCGGGGATGGAACAGAAGGAAAGTGTCGGCGCCGTTCGGGTGGGCATGAGGTGGGGCGGCATCGGCGGGTTGGTGGCGTTCCTGGTCTCGCTGCTCGAGCCGGTGGCCGGGATGGTGGCCGCCATATTCGTCGGGGTCTCCTGCGGACGGCGGGCCGCGGTCGCTGACGCGGCAATGGATGCGCCGACTGACGCGGAGGACGTGGAAGCTCGCCCCGGCGCGCTCTCCGGGCTGATCGGCGGGGCCGTGGCCGCGCCGGTGTTCGTCTTCGGGGCCGCCGCCGGCGCGCTCGTGGCTGCGCGGGGGTCCGGGATCTCCAGGATGGCCGAGACACTCTCGCAAATGCTGGGGACTAATATATCTCCGCAGCAAGCATGGCAACTCTTCCTCCTGAGCCTAGTGTTCTCGGCGGTCTTGCAGGTGACGATACTACTGATCTCCTCCACCGCCGCCGGTGCGTGGGCCACGAGGAAGGGATAGCACAACGGGGTTCCGCAACCCGGTGAGCTGGGTTGTCTGCGGGCCGCCTTTCAGGATATCCTGTGTCCAAATGATCTCCTAAAAAGGAGCGTGAGAACCCATGTTGCCGGCAGAGGTCGAGAGACGCCGCTTCACCGTCGAGGAGTACCACAGGATGGGCGAGACCGGCCTGCTCGGCGAAGACGACCGGGTGGAGCTTATAGACGGAGAGGTGGTGCAGATGAGCGCGATCAGCTGGCGTCACGCCAACTGCGTGAACGACCTGAACATGTTGTTGACCCGCTTCGCCGAAGACCGCTACGTCGTGAGCGTGCAGAACCCGCTAACCATCAGCGAATATGGCGAGCCCCAGCCTGACCTCGTCCTTCTCCGAAACCGGCCCGTGGGCAGGCTGCCGGGCCCGGAGGACGTGGCCCTCCTCATCGAAGTCTCCGACACCACCCTTTCCTACGACAGGAACGTCAAGCTGCCACGCTACGCGGCAGCGGGTGTGGCGGAACTCTGGATCTGTGACCTCGAAGGACGCAAGATCACCGCGTACTCACAGCCTTCTCCAGATGGCTACGCTGTCTCCCGCGAGCATGGTCCGGGGCAGAGAATCCGCTCGGAATCCGTCGAAGACCTCTCGGTGGCGGTGGACGAAGTCCTCGGGTAGCGGCTACTCGGTCTTCGCGGCGTCGGCGGCGCTCTCGCCGAAGACGAGGCCGTCGTCCGGTGAAGCTCCCTCGCCCACGCCAGCCTCCGTGAGGCGTCGGTCCTTCTGATACTTCCTTATGGCTGCCTTGAGGGTGCCGAGGCCCAAAGTGGCGCAGCGGGGACGGGACGCCACGATCTGGCGCCCGAGCTGTTCGATCATCTCGTTGTAGTCCATCTCAAGGACTTCGCTCACCGTGAGACCGTCATCGTGGACCTGCTCCAAGAGCATGCTGGCCGCCGCCATGCTGATAGTGCAGCCCTCGCCCTCGTATGTGGCGTCTTCAATGTGCTCGTGGTCGTCCGCGCCTTTGAAGTACACCGTCACCACATCGCCGCAGCCAGGGTTCCCACCCGGCATCGCCACGTCGGCGTCCTCCAGCGCGCCCCAGTGACGCGGCTTCTGATAATGGTCCATGAAAATTTGAATCTGCATCTGCCTGTCCAAAGTATGCCCTCCATCGAATGCGAAACGTCTGGTTTCGAGGAAAATTCTATCCCACGCCCGTCCCCTCGTAGCGAGCCCCGTCCAGGATTGTAATAGTTTGTTACCATAAGCTGCATGAAGGTAGGAATAGTTGGATTGCCGAACGTTGGCAAGTCCACGGTTTTCAACAGTTTGACGCGGGCCGGGGCCGAGGCCCAGAATTACCCGTTCACCACCGTTGACCCGAACCTGGGCGTCGCGGTGGTGCCGGACGCCCGCCTGGATGCGCTGGCTGAGACCTCGGGCAGCGCGAAGAAGGTGCTGGCGACGGTGGATTTCGTGGACATCGCCGGTCTGGTGCGGGGGGCCAGCCAGGGCGAGGGCCTCGGCAACCAGTTCCTCGGGAACATCCGCGAGTGCGACGCCATAGCGCACGTCGTCCGTTGCTTCGAGGATGAGAACGTCGCTCACGTTCACGGCGGCGTTGACCCTGCCGGGGACGCCGAGACCGTGAACACCGAGTTGCTGCTCGCTGACCTCGGAACCGTGGAGCGGCGTTTGGAGCGGACATCGAAGGCAGCCAAGAGCGGTGATTCGAAGTTGAAGGCGGAGGCCGCCGGGCTGGAGAAGCTGCGGGATCACCTCTCCGATGGCAAGCCCGCTCGCGTCTTCCCGCGCTCCGATGCGGTGGAGGAGATCCTTCGTTCACTCATTACCGCCAAGCCGACGCTGTACGTGGCGAACGTGGACGAGGAATCAGTAGCGGAGGGCAACCGCTACGGCGCCGAGGTCGAGAAACTGGCGACCGAAGAAGGAGCTGAGGCCGTGCGGCTCTCGGCGCGGCTGGAAAGTGAGATCTCGGAGCTGCCCGAGGAGGAGGCGCGAGAGTACCTGGCTTTGCTCGGCGTGGACCATATTGGCTTCGATGACTTCATCCGGTCCGCGTACAAATTGCTCGGGCTCATCACCTTCTTCACCACCGGCGAGGACGAGAGCCGAGCGTGGACTGTCCGCAAGGGCTCGACGGCGCGAGAGTCGGCCGGTGAGATCCACACCGACATGCAGCGCGGGTTCATCGCCGCCGAAGTCGGGGACTGGGAAGACATTGTTGCCACCGGTTCCTGGCCGAAAGCCAAAGAGACTGCGAAGGTCCGGCTCGAAGGTCGTGACTACCTCGTCGAAGACGGGGATACTATGGTCATCCGCTTTAATGTCTGATCCGGAACCCGGTTGATCGGGTCGCATCCGATTTCAGCCGGAAGCAGGGAATCGTATTTCTTCTCCCGGCTCCCGAGCCCCGCATGAAGCCCCTATCCGAAACTCGCCTCGCGCTCGTCACCACCGGCGGCGTCCATCTGCCCGAAGACAGGCGCTTTGACATAGACGATCCGCTCGGGGATTGCTCGTACCGGGAGATCTCGGCCAGTGCCGAAACCCTCACATGGACCCACGCCTATCACCGGTCGGAAGAAGCCGCCGACCTCGATGCCGTGTTTCCTTTGTGGACCGTCAGAAGACTCGTGGAAGAGAGCATCGTCGGAGGACTCAACCACCGTCACTTCTCGTTCATGGGCGCCATCCATGACCCCGAACCACTCATCCGGGAGACCGCGCCGGAGGTCGCCGGGATGCTCGCTGACGATGGCGTTGATGCGGTCTTGCTCACGCCATCCTGACCGCTGTGCCACCGGGCCGTCGGCCTGGTATGCGCGGCCATCGAGGAGCGAGGAATCCCGACGGTGACGCTTGCGATGGAGCGCGGAGTAGACGCGCCGCGGGTAGCCTTCGTCCCGTTCCCGTACAACTACCCCATGGGGCCGCCGGGCGACAAAGAGCGGCATCGGGAGGTCGCCATCGCGGCACTCGCGCTGCTGCGCGGGCTGCAAGAGCCGGGAGAGGTGGAATTGCCCTTCGCGTGGGAGGGGCGTCCCCGCTAGGATTTCACGGGCGGTATATTCTTCCCGAGACAGCGCCGTGAGGTTTGGTCGGGCTCCAAGCAGTGAACCTTTGCACGCCGATGTGCCGCTGCCTCTACGGTACTCGCGCTTCAGGTCGTCGTGGTCCAGGGCGGAGTGGGCGCTGCGGTGGAACGGTAAAGAAGCGCGCCTACCCATCCGCCATCCGACCGGACATGCTCGCACCGGGATGTTGGCTCCTGGCCCCGAGTGGTGACCGAAGTGTGCGTGAAGCCGCCCGGTTTTCGGTTCGTCGGGGTATACTCCGTGGGCGTAGATCCCGACGAAAGAGATGGAAAGTGGCCCTGGTATTCGTTTTCCTCGTGGCGTTGTTCGTGGTGGCATTTCTGTTCTTGTTGCCGATCCTGTACTCGTTGCAGGCGGTTGGGAGTTTGTTCGTGTATCCCCGGCAGCTCCGGGCGATGTTCGGGAACAGGATACTCAGGCGCAACCACGCCCTGGAGCACGCGACCATCGTGGTGATGATGGAGCGTCAGCCAGGACGCAAGCTCAACGGCTTCTCCACCGATGAGGGCTTCTTCGTGCAGGGAGCCCGGTCACTGGCCGAGGTCGAGAGCGCCGCGCGCGAGGCGGCGCGACGGTTGAAAAGCGGCGAGAAAAAGCTCGCCGTCCACCGAAACTGCGGCACGACCATCGTGGCGGCGAACCTGCTGGTCGCTATCTTTTTCCTGGCGTCTTTGGGAGTGGGGATCTTCATGCAGTGGAACCTGTATCTGCTCGTCCTGGGCGCGGTGGCCGCCGCCTTTGTGCTGCGGGTGCCCGTGAGCCTCCTGCTTCAGCGGTTCGTCACCACCGACTCAGACCTCAAGGACGCCGAGGTCGGGTGGGTCGAGCCAGCCCAGCCCCAGGATTTGCGCGGTGGCCTCCTCGGCGCGCTCCTCGCCGCCTCCACCGTGCGCGTGCGTGTCTTCCACACCGACCCGGAGGCAGTCGAGATCCTACGCGGCGACGGAGCAGTCGTCCGGTAGACGAAGTCGCGCCGGAATGCTTCCAGCCTCAGCTTCCGATCACGCACACATGCGTTCTTTTATCCGTTGGCTCCGGCGAGACGCTTCAGTTGCCCCACGACGCGATCCAGTTCCCCCACGATGGATGGGTTGGTTCCCGTCTCTCGGAACGCCTCGACCAGTGCCCCATAATAC
>JACDGB010000179.1 GCA_013815485.1 Rubrobacter sp. | reverse complement strand
GGTCGGAGGTGAGGATCGAACCCGGCACTCAGCCGGGGGCCACGCTGCGGTTACGGGGAGAGGGGATGCCGAGGTTGAGGCGCAGGGGGCGTGGAGACCTGAAAGTGCTCGTGGACGTGATGGTGCCGACGCGGCTCTCGGGTGAGCAGCGGGAGCTTCTGGAGCAGTTCGATGCCACTAGCGGGCACGAGACATACAACGGCACCGGCGGGTCGTTCTTCGACCGGCTCAGGGGCGTCTTCCGATAGGAACCGGTATCTCGCGCATCCGGATAACGCGCATCTTCCTCGACTTCGCCGTGGAGTCTGGCGGGACTTTCGACCTTCCGCCGGAGGAGGCTCATCATGTCTCGAATGTCTTGCGGGCCCGGAGCGGTGATGTCTTCGAGGTCGCGGATTCGGCCCGCCGGTTGTTCTTGGCGGAGCTGCGTGGAGGAAGTGAGGCTGTCGTACTGGAGGAGTTGGCGGCCCTGGAAGTGGATGCTCGCGTGGTCCTTTATCAGGCGGTGCCGAAGGGTCGGCACATGGATCTCGTAGTGGAGAAGGCGACGGAGATCGGGGTGGACCGTATCGTTCCCCTGATCACGGAGCGGGGCGTGGTCCGGCTGGACGGCGGGGGTGGAAAGGCCGGTCGGTGGCGGCGGGTGGCGGAGGCTGCGGCGCGGCAATCGCTGCGGCTCGGTGTACCGGAAGTGAGCGAACCTATGTCTTTTGTCGAGGCTATTCGGGAGTCCGGGGATGATGGTATCTTGCTGCACAATGGTGGCGGGACGCGCCGACTAGAGGAAGGCATCGGGGATGGGACGGTGAGGCTATTCGTTGGTCCCGAGGGTGGATGGAGCGAGGCGGAGATCTCGCTCTCCAGAGACAATGGACTCTTTCTGGCGCATCTCGGTCCCTACCGGCTACGCAGCGAGACCGCCGGCATGGTGGCCGTGGCGCGGTCGCTGGCGGCGCGGGAGGCAACCGTGGCGCATGACAGCTTATAGCAACGGAGAGGATTTTAGTGGATGAGAAAGACTGCATATTCTGCAAGATAGTCCGCAAGGAGATGGACTCGAAGGTGGTGTACGAGGATGACGAAGTACTGGCGTTCGAGGACATAAACGGTCGCGCCCCGGTTCATTTGCTCGTCATTCCCAAGCAGCACGTCGCCAATTTGGAGGAGATCGGGGCTTTGTCTGACACGGTGACGAAGCGTCTCTTCGAGGTTTCGAGCGAGGTGGCGCGGCAGCACGGCGTCACGGAGGGTGGCTACGCGGTGCGGATCAACAACGGTTCGGACGCGGGGCAGGAGGTCTTTCATCTTCACCTCCACGTTCTCGGGGGCAAGAGACTGGGGATGCCGTGAGCATCGCGGAGCGGATACGGCAGGATACGAAGGCGGCCATGCGCGAGCGGGACCGGGACCTTCTGGGGACGTTGCGGATGCTGTCCGCCGCGCTCAAGAACGGTGAGATCGAAGCTGGCAGGCCCCTCACGGAGGACGAGGAGCAGGTGGCGTTGCGGCGGCAACTCAAGCAGCGCGAGGAGTCAGCCGAGGCGTTCCGCAAGGCCGGACGCAAGGAGCAATCCGAGTCCGAGTCCGCCGAGGCCGAGATCGTGCGCGGCTACCTGCCCGCTCCGCTCTCGACGCAGGATCTGGAGGAGATAGTGGACCAGGCGATACAGGATACCGGCGCATCCGGAATGAAGGACATGGGCGCCGTCATGGGCCGGGCCACTGCGCTTGCTGAAGGACGGGCCGAGGGCCGCGAGCTCGCCGCTCTCGTGCGAAATCGGCTGCAATGAAGATAGCTGTCAGCAATCAGCAAAGGATTGCTCGGCGATGCGCCAACAAAGGCCGAGCATGGTGAAGTTGTCACGAGAACCAGATGCTGCTGCGCGAAAGCTCGATTATTTTACGAGGTTACGCCACGGACGAAAAAGCCGACGACTGATAGCTAAAAGCTAGAAAGGAGCGACGACGGACATTACTACTGGAAACCAGATCGAGGCCAGGATCGTCATTCCGCCGGGGCGGATGTTGGATGTCTTCGGGGAGCGCGACTCCGTGTTGCGGCGCGTCGAGGAGCTGGTCGAGTGCGAGGTGATCGTGCGCGGAAACGAGATCTCCTTGCGCGGCAAGGAGGAGGCCGTGGACCGTGCCGAGGCGGTCTTCAACGGGCTTGTCGGGCTCGCGGAGGAGGGTGACCATCCGACCCCGGAGACAGCCGAGCGGCTGTACGGGATGGGCGGGGGCAGGGAGGTGCTTGGGGATATGATCCTCACCCACCGGGGCCGCCGCGTCGCGCCGAAGACCCGCAACCAAAAAGCCTACACAGACGCCATCCGCCAGAACCAGGTCGTCTTCGGCATCGGGCCGGCGGGGACCGGCAAGACGTACCTGGCCGTGGCCCTGGCCGTGGACGCCCTGAGCCGGGGCGAGGTATCCAGGATCATCCTGACCCGACCGGCGGTCGAGGCGGGAGAGTCGCTTGGCTTCCTGCCGGGCGACATGATGGCGAAGGTGGACCCGTATTTCCGGCCCTTGTACGACGCCCTCTACGAGATGGTGGACCCGGCCAAGTTCCAGGCGCACCTGGAGAGGGGTATAATCGAGATCGCCCCACTTGCGTTCATGAGAGGCCGGACTTTGAATGATGCTTTCATCATACTGGATGAAGCCCAAAACACTACCGCGCAGCAGATGAAGATGTTCCTGACGCGCCTGGGTTTCGGCTCCAAGATGGTCGTCACGGGGGACATCACGCAGGTGGATCTGCCGAAGGGCCGCCTGAGTGGTTTGCAGGACGCCCGGCGCACGCTCACCGGCGTCGAGGGGGTCTCCTTCATCGGATTGCGGCGTGATGACATCGTGCGCAGCGACCTCGTCATGCGAATCGTGGACGCCTACGATCTGGCCCAGGAAAACTCCGAGGAATAGGGGAGAGCGGAGCCGCCAATGAAGCTTGGAAGAAAGACCCCGGACGTGGAGTTGGGCAAGCGGATCGACGAGTTCCATCGTCCGCCCACGCGCTTCGAGCGGCTCCGGGCGTGGCTGGAACGTCAGCCGAAGTTGCGGCTGTACGGGGTTATCACCGCCATAACCTGGCTGGCTTTAACGGCTCTACTTGGCCTGGGGCCTCGCCCGCCGGTGGAGCGGATCATCGCGCAGGGCATAATGGAGCGCGGGGACTTGGCGCAGCTCGAGTCACAGGGCCTCCTCCTCACCACCAATCCCTGGACCGCGCTGCTCGGCGTCGGGCTCGTGGTGGCGACCGAGATGGGCATAGCCTGGTACTTCCTGGAACGCTTCGGACGCCGCATCCTGAAGACGAAGGCCGCCATCCGCATAACTCTGGCGGCGTCGCTGATGATCCTCTTCACCGCCCTCGCCCGGTTCTTCATCGAACTGAACTTCAATGCGTACCTCACTCCGCTCGCCGGTCTCTCCATCATCGGAACCATGCTCCTCGGGCCGCGGCTGATGTTCCTCATGGTCGTCGTGTCCAGCGTCAACGTAGGCATCATCGCGGGCAACGACTTCCTGTTGACCTCCGCGCTCCTTCTCGGCGCGGGCTTCGCTATTTACACCGTGATCCGGGCGAACTCGCAACAGAAATTGTTGAAAGCCGGATTCTCCATAGCGATGGTCATGGCCGCCGTGACTTTCGCCACGGGCCTGATCGGGGGCGGCAGCCTCCCCGATGCGCTCTGGCAAGGCGTCCTCGGCCTGGGCAATGGCGTGCTGTCGCTGATGCTCGCGATGGTGCTTCTCCCACTATTAGAGAACGCCTTCAATATCCTGACGCCCATGAAGCTCCTCGAACTCTCGAACCCGAGCAACGAACTGCTCCACAAGCTCCTCCAGAAAGCACCTGGCACCTTCACCCACTCCATGCAGGTCGGCAACCTCTCCGAGTACGCCGCCGAGCGCATCCGGGCCGACGCCCTGCTCGCCCGCGTCGGGGCCTATTATCACGATGTCGGAAAGCTGGAGCATCCCGCCTACTTCATCGAGAACCAGATCTCCCAGTTAAACCCGCACTCCACCCTCTCGCCTGCGCTCTCGGCCCGCATCATCAAGCGTCATGTGAAGGATGGCCTGGAGATAGGCCGCGCCTGGGGGTTGCCGCAGGAGATACTGGATATCATCGCCCAGCATCACGGCTCGACCCGGATAGAGTTTTTCTATCGAAAGGCGCTGGAGAACGCGCTGGATGGTGAGACCGTGCGCGAGTCGGACTTCCGCTACTCCAGCGGTCGCCCGAAGAGCAAGGAGGCCGGTATCGTGATGGTCGCCGACTCCGTGGAGGCTACGGTCAAATCCATCGCCAAACCGACGCCCAAGCGTGTCGAAGACATAATCGCCGATACCATCCGCAACAAGATCGAAGACGGACAATTCGACGAGTGCGAGTTGACGATGCATGAGATCCACGAGGTCGGCGAGGCCATCCGCGAGGCGCTCATAGGCTTCCTGGGACCGCGCATCGAGTACCCGGATGCTCCATCCGAAACGGGCAAGGCTGGCAAACCAAAATCCGCCGGAACCGTAAACTGAGGCGCGTCAACGCCGCCATGACATTCACCGTCGAAGTCGTCGACGAGGTGAGTCACGGCCACCTGACATCCGAACGCGCCACGGAACTTTGCGCGGCGGCGCTCTCCGAACGAGGCTTCGACCTGGAGCGAGTGGGTGAGATGTCCGTGGCGCTGGTGACTCAGGACACAATCCACGCCCTTAACCGCGAGTTTCGGGGAGTGGACCGTCCGACGGACGTTTTGAGCTTCGAGTTGGATGGGCCATACGGGGAGATGGCGGGAGAAGTCGTGATCTGCCCCGCTTGTGCAAGCTCCGAGATGGGGATTGAGGAGTTGGTCGTGCACGGGACGTTGCACCTGGCTGGCATGGATCACGGCGAGGACTTCGGGGCGAGCGAGATGGCCCGAACGCAGGAAGCCGTGATGGAGAGGGTGCATGGCCGGCAAGGATAAAGG
>JACDGB010000178.1 GCA_013815485.1 Rubrobacter sp. | reverse complement strand
GATCTCGCGCACATCTCGGGCAAGATGCGGATGAACTACATTAGGATATTGCCGGGCGACCGGGTGAAGGTGGAGTTGAGCCCCTATGACTTGAGCCGGGGACGTGTCACTTACAGGTTCAGGACCTAGAAAGTCAGGAGAAAATTGTGAAGGTGAGAGCGAGCGTGAAACCAATGTGCGAGCGGTGCAAGGTCATCCGCCGGCGCGGTGTGGTGCGTGTGATCTGCCCCAACCCCCGGCACAAGCAAAGGCAGGGATAGCATGGCGCGGATAGCAGGCATAGATCTGCCTCGGGAGAAGAGAATCGAAGTTGGGCTCACCTATATATTTGGCGTGGGACGCTCGACGGCGCGCAAGGTCTGCCGTGAGACCGGGGTTGACCCGAACACGAAGGTCCGTGATTTGGCCGAGGGCGAGGTCGGGACTTTAAGGACGTACATAGACCAGAACGTCGAGGTCGAGGGCGATCTGCGGCGGGATAACAGCCAGAACATCCGGCGGCTCATGGATATCGGCTCGTACCGGGGCATCCGGCATCGTCGGGGTCTGCCGGTGCGCGGGCAGCGGACAAAGACCAACGCCCGCCAGCGCAAGGGCCCGAAGCCGTCCATAGGCGGGAGGAAGAAGAGGTAGATGGGAAAGCAAAGACAGCAGCAACGAAGGGGCGCGAGCCGGTCCCGGCGGCGCGTTCGGCGGAACGTCTCGACCGGCGTGGTCCACATAAAGAGCTCGTTTAACAACACCATCGTCAGCGTGAGCGACACCGAGGGCAAGGTCATCGCCTGGGAGTCGGCTGGCGCATTGGGCTTCCGAGGTAGCCGCAAGAGCACGCCCTACGCCGCCCAGATGACGGCGGAGAGCTGCGCGAACAAGGCGATGGACCAGGGCGTGAGGCGGGTGGATATCGAGGTCAAGGGCCACGGCTCGGGCCGTGACATGGCAGCCCGAACCTTCCAGTCCATGGGCATCGAGGTGCTATCCATCAAGGACGTTACCGGTCAGCCGCACAACGGTTGTCGGCCTTCCAAGAGGAGGCGAGGCTAGTGGCGCGTTACACGGGACCGAAGGCTCGCAGGGACCGCCGGGCTGGGGTCATGCTCTCGTCCATGCGGAAGAATCCGCTGGAGAGGAAGCCTTACCCGCCGGGCGAGCATGGCCGGGGCCGCCAGAGACAGACGGAGTACGGGATGCGGCTGCTGGAGAAGCAGAAAGCTCGCTGGTACTACGGCGTCTCCGAGAAGCAGTTCCGGGGCGCCTACGACAAGGCTACCCGCATGTCTGGCGTCTCGGGCGAGAACCTGCTGCGGCTGATGGAGCTCAGGGTGGACAACGTGGTCTTCCGCATGGGCTTTGCGACCAGCCGGCCGCAGGCGCGGCAGCTCGTGGTGCATGGACACTTCTACCTCAACGGGCGCAAGCACAACATCCCGTCGGCGATAATGGGGACGGGGGATGTGCTCACGGTCAAGGAGAAGAGCCGGAGCCTGGAGCCCATTCAAGAGGCCGTGGAGAACGTAGTGGCGGTGCCGGCGTGGCTGGAGGCCGACCACGACAACTTCACCGGGCGTTTGCTTCACTCCCCCGAGCGTGGCGAGATAGACACGCCGGTCGAGGAGCAGCTAATAATCGAATTCTACAGCCGGTAGACAAAAACCAAATTATTCCGAGCAGGTGGTAAGTTTGACGATGTTGGACATAGCTCCACCCCGTTTCAGGGTGGAAGAAGAAGATGAGCGGCGCGCGGTCTTCGTGGCGGAGCCGTTGCCGAGGGGCCTGGGTCACACTTTGGGTAACTCGCTGCGGCGCGTCATGCTCTCCGGGCTTACTGGGGCGGCGGTCACCAAGATCCGGATAGACGGCGTCTCGCACGAGTTCTCGACGGTCCCCGGCGTAAGGGAAGACGTGGTGGATATCATCCTCAACGTCAAGGGCCTCAAGTTCACGCTGGACAGAGACGAGCCGATGGAACTCATCCTCGCCAAGGACGGTCCCGGCGAGGCGACCGCCGCCGACATAACAATCAAGGCCGACGCAGCGGTCGTGGATGAGAGCGCATACATTGCAAGCGTCTCCGATGGCGGGCATCTGGATCTGCGTTTGACGGTGGAGCATGGGCAGGGCTACGTGCGGGCCGAGCAGAACAAGAGCGACGCCGACCCCATCGGGGTGATCGCGGTAGATTCCCTGTTCTCGCCCGTGCAGCGCGTGAACTACTCGGTCACTGAGACGCGGGCTGGTTCGCGCACCGACCTGGATTCCCTGAGGATGGAGGTCTTCACCGACGGGCGCATCGAGCCCAGGGACGCCCTTCAGGACGCCGCGCGTCAGCTCACGGACACTCTGGGCCTCTTCACCGGCGGCTACCAGGGGCCGTCGGGGGGTGGCGAGCCCCGCCGTACTGGTGGGGGGCGTTCCGTCATAAACGACGAGCGGGTTATAGAGGATCTGGAGCTCACGGTCAGGTCGTACAACTGTCTCAAGCGCGAGGGCGTTGACACCATCGGACAGCTTGCCACTATGACCGAGGAAGAGCTCATGAACATCCGCAACCTCGGCATGAAGAGCGTGGATGAGATCCGTTCGAAGCTCACCGAGTACGGGTATCAGTTGGAGAGTGAGGATTATGAGGCACGCTAAGAGGGGACGCAAGCTAGGCCGCGAGGCCCAGCACCGCAAGGCGATGTTCGGCACGATGGCCGGGCAGGTGATACAGCACGGCCGCATAAAGACTACCGTCCCGAAGGCCAAAGAGCTTCGGGGCGTCGTGGACAAACTCATAAACACCGCCAAGCAGGACGACCTTCACGCCCGCCGCCAGGCCGTCAAGATCCTCAAGGACAAGACCGTCGTGAGGCGGCTCTTCGAGGACGTGGCCCCAGACCTCGATGACCGCGATTCGGGCTACACCCGTATCCTCAGGCTGGGACCTCGTCTCGGCGACGGCGCCGAGGCGGCCTATCTGGAGCTCGTCAACTACACCGTGGAATAGCTGGCGTTCCTTAGGAAGGCCGCATGCGGTTCGCGCTAAACGCACCCAACTTCGGCGAGTACGGCGACGCGCGGACTCTGGCGGGGCTCGCGCGCGAGGCCGAGGAATCCGGGTGGGACGGTTTCTTCGTGTGGGACCACATTGCGTGGGGGGACGCGGAGGATTACGCTGACCCCTGGATTTCCCTCTCCGCCATCGCGGTCGAGACTAGAAACATCAAAATCGGGCCGATGGTCACCCCGCTGCCGCGCCGCCGTCCCTGGAAGGTGGCCCACGAAGCCGCGACCCTGGATCGCCTCTCTGGAGGGCGGCTGATCCTGGGCGTCGGCCTCGGTGGCCGCGAAAAAGAGTTCGACTTCTTCGGTGAGGAATCGGACCCGAAACGCCGTGCCACGATGTTGGACGAAGGGCTCGAAATACTGGCTAAAATGTGGACCGCGCAACCCTTCTCGCACCGAGGCGAACGCTATGAGATCACCGAAGCCCGCCTCACGCCCCCGCCCACCCAGCGCCCGCGAATCCCGATCTGGGTCGCCGGTACGTGGCCGCGAAAGGGACCGTTCCATCGCGCTTTGCGGTGGGACGGTTATGCTCCGGTGGGGAAACCTGGATCACCCCTCACCCCGGAAGATGTCCGCGAGATCAGCGGTCTCGTATCCGAGCGGCGCATGGATGACGAGCCTTTCGATATCAGAATCTCAGGCTCCACGAACGGACAGAGTCCCGATAATGTCCGCCGGACGGTAACGAGGTTCGCGGAGGCTGGGGCGACTTGGTGGGATGAGACCCTCCCGCCCAGTGACATGTCATTGGAGGAGGCGCGAAAGCGGATCAGGCTTGGTCCCCCGGATATTGGCTGATCCCACCTCCATCTCCTGCGAGAGCCTGAACTATTCTTACCCCGGCGCACCTGGGCCAGCCCTCTCCGGCGTGAGTTTCGAGGCCCCTCCCGGTGAGTACGTCGGTGTCGTCGGGCCAAACGGGAGCGGGAAGTCCACCTTGCTCAGGCTACTCAATGGCCTGCTCGTGGCTGATTCTGGAATGGCGCGGATCGGTGGGAGGGATCCAAAGTCGGAGCCTTTCGAGGTCAGGCGGCGCGTGGGGATGCTCTTCCAGAACCCGGAGAATGGTCTCGTCGCGCCGTTTGTGGAGGATGACGTAGCCTTCGGGATGGAGAACCTCGGCGTGCCCCGTGAGGAGATGCAGGTTCGTGCGCGGGAGGCCATCCGGGCCGTCGGGCTCTCGGGCTACGAGCGGCGGGAGCCGCACACCCTCTCCGGCGGCGAGAAGCAGCGCGTCGCCCTGGCGGGGCTGCTTGCGCTGGAGCCAGAGATACTGCTCCTCGATGAACCTACATCCATGCTCGACGCGGCTGGACGGCGGGATGTTATGGGCCGGATAGGCACCCTGCGCGGTGACAGGACCATCCTGCACGTCACGCATCACCTGGGAGAGTTGCTCGACGCCGACCGAATTCTGGTGCTAAACGGTGGAAAGCTCGTCGCGGACGTTTCTCCCGAACGCCTCGTTCTGGACGCGGATCTTCTGGCGAAAAACCGGCTCGTCTTGCCGCCGTTGTCGCGGCTCGCCACGGGTCTGGGGCTGGCTGCGGCGAGACCACGGACGCCAGAGGAGTTGGCGCGGGAGATCCAAGAGATAATCCGGAAACGGGCTGCGGCGCGATGAGGCTGGAGTTGCGGGACATCAGACACGTCTACTCGCCCCGCACGCCATTCGAGGTCGAGGCGCTCCGGAGAGTCTCACTGGCGGTGGAGCCGGGCGAGGTGCTCGGTATACTAGGCGGGACGGGGTCGGGGAAGAGTACCCTCGTCCAGCACATGAACCTGCTGCTGGAGCCAACGAGTGGGGACGTACTGGTGGACGGCGCGAACGCGGCCACGCTAAAAAAGAGCGAGCTTCGGCGGAGGGTCGGGCTCGTCTTTCAGTTCCCCGAGGCGGCCCTCTTCGCGCCAACCGTGGCCGAGGACGTAGCCTTCGCGCCGCGTCGTCT
>JACDGB010000019.1 GCA_013815485.1 Rubrobacter sp. | reverse complement strand
CGTCCGGTTCACGGGCTGGCCTTCGGCGGAGCGGGCCTTCTGCCGGCGGTCTTCGAGAACTTCGACCGGGATCATGCGCGCGGCCAGCGCGACACCGAGGGGGATCAAGATCAAATCGTCCAGATATCCGAGGACGGGGATGGGGTCGGGGATCAGATCTATCAGGCTGAAGTCATACCCCACGACGCACGCCGCGAAGACCCTTGCATACCACGGAACCTGCGGGTCCCGGTACGCCAGATACAGCGCATGCGCCTCGCGCCCACTGTTTCCAGTTCTTGATGCTCTTCATCACCGGCTACCACGCGATGGAGAACAGACACCGGGGGTCACTCGAACCTCGCCGGATACGCGAATGTAGTTGGTTTTCGCGGCGAAGTAGTGGCGGTCCCGCGTGGAGGGACCGCTGCTGCCGCGGTCAAGATGCTTCCAGGAGAGGCGTTTCCGGGACCCCGGCCTCTCACCCCGGTGGCTTCGATCACTTCCTTCACGCGGATCGTTCCCGGTTATCGAGACCGCTCATCGAGGGTGATGTCGAGGGTTTGTTCTTCCCCGTCTCTCACGACGATTAGCTCGGCACTCTCGCCGGGCCGGTAGTCGCGCAGCGCGCCGTACAGGTCTCCTGAGCTTCGTATCTCGATGTCGTCCAGGGCCACGATGATGTCCTCGCCGCGGACGCCTGCCTCGTCCGCGGCGCTGCCTGGCAAGACGGTGGCGACTATGGCGCCGGAGTTCACCGGCAGGTTGAATCGTTCGGCGTCTTGCGGGCTGAGGTCCGCTGTCTCGACCCCGAGGTAGGAACTGGAGACCTCTCCAGTCTCGATGAGTTGATCGGCTACCGATACGGCGGTGTCTGATGGGATGGCGAAGCCGATGTTCACGGCCCCGGTCTCGGCTGGCAGGTAGGCGACGTTGATGCCGATGATCTCACCATCGCGGTTGACTAAAGCGCCACCCGAGGAACCGGGGGAGATCGCCGCGTCGGTCTGAACGAGGTCCACGAGCGATGGCTCCAGACGACCGATGAGTTCCGGTGGGAACTCGCGGGCGACGCCGCTTACGACGCCTGAGGTCACCGTGGACTCGAAGCCTCCGGGGCTGCCGATGGCGACGGCGAGCTGGCCCACGATCAGGTCTTCCTCCTCGACGAAATTCGCGGCGGGCAAATTATTCCGGTCAACCTGGATCACGGCGAGGTCCGTCAGCCGGTCGCGTCCTACGATCTCCCCGCGCTCCGTGGAGCCATCGGCGAAGGCGACGTTCACCTCGCTGGCGTTTCGGATAACATGGTTGTTCGTGACGATGTAGCCGTCTTCGCGGTAGATGACGCCACTCCCGAGCCCCTGCGCATCCTGAGAGCCGAACGGCGTCTTCTGCACCGCCTCGACGTTCACCTGCACCACGCTCTGCTCCACCTGCGCCGCGACCCGCGCCACCGGCTCGTTCGCCGGTATCCCGGAAGGAACTGGCGGCGGCGAATGCGCCACGTCCTCCTGACTCACGCTCGCGTCGGACGTCAAAGAACATCCCGCCGCCAACATTGCCGCCAGTAGCATGACTGGCGCAAGAATAATCTTCGATCCCGGTTTCAATGTCTCGCAGACCTCCTGTGCGCGAATATCGCGTTCGTGTAACCATCAGATTATACGAAGGGCTTGCTCCAGGGTTTCGGTCGATTGAGAAGATTACGCGAGGAGAAGTCCACGAAGATAGAAGCAAGAGAAACGAAGAGAGTGCCGATGCTCGGAATAGACGAGGGGATCAGCCGCGGAAGCTTCTTGAAACTGGATCACGCGCCGTCAGGAGGCGAGCGACCGGAGCCGCTCCTTGACTTTCTCTTCTTCGTCTCTGAGATAGAGAAAAACGTCCTGAGCGAAGCGGACAGCGTGTTCTTCGGGCAGGTTGACCCTGCGGTTGTTGATGACCGACTCCAGTTCCTTGACGGCCGCGTCGGCCATCCCCACCATCGTCTCCGCCTCCCGAAGCATCTCCTCGCGCTCATCGAAAGTGAGGCTCATGCCCCGTTCCACCTTATCCCGATGCTCTTCCAGGTGCCGGATGAAGTCCCTGATGCCCATGCGGCAGATTATATAGAGCAACGCGCGGAAGGGCTGCCTCCTCCGGGTTTCGTGGCAGCACTCATCCATCAACGAAAACAGAAACCCGAAGATCAGTCGCGGGATGATTCGAGGATCTTGCGCGTGACTTCCCCGGAGCGCACCGCGCGGGCGCGCTCCTCGGCCAGCCGCCGGGTCCGGCCCCGCAGGAAGGCTGGTATCTCCTCCAGGTCGTCGAGCGCCTCATCGGTCCACGGAAGTCCGGTCGGTGGTGCATTCTCTTCCTCCGACCGTTCCTGTTTCGGGCGGCGGAGGGCGTCTTCGAGCGCGTCGGCGAGGAGGCTGGATCCCCGGTAGCCCATGAGCGGCTGCTGCACGAAGGGATGCCGGAGGACGGGCGGGCAGAAAGGGAGGAACGGTATCCCCAGAGAGTCAGCTATCTCCTCCTCGAAGTAGGTCCCGATCAGGAGGTCCGGCTCCGAATTTTTTAACCGGTCAGCGACTCTCTCCGGGTCATCGGCGACGAAGGCTTCATCGGTGAAGGTGCTTGCGTGGAAGAGGAAGTCTCGCTCCAGATGCGTGAGGTACGTCCCACAAGCCCCCACCTCCAGGCCGACCTCCCGAGCGAGAGCGTAACCCAGGCCAAGTGTATAGGTGAAGTCCCCGAAGATGGCGACCCGGCGTCCCCGGAAAGTCTCGGGCGGCTGGAGCCTGGCGTACCAGGGCAGCTTCGCCGTCGTCGCGAGTTCGGACCACACCGCCCGCCGCGCCTTCCCCTGGTCCAGGCCGCACAGCTCCCCGATGCTCCGCAGTACAGCGCCGGTGGAGGCGGCCCCGATCATGGGCGTCGTCACCCGTGGCGTACCGAACTTGTCCTGAAGATAAAGCGTCGCCGCATCTCCCGTCTCCCGGTAGAGAAGAACATTCGCCCACGCCCGCGGCAGACGGCGCAGGTGCGCCGCGCTTGCCCCGAGCGGAACCCTGGCGTTCACCTCGATCCCGAGCAGCGAGAGCATCCGTTCCACCTCGTCGTACTCGGCCTCCGCCCCCGGCCCGAACACGGGCGGCCCGAACACATTGACCGTGGGGGTGGCGCTCTTCTCGGCCGGCCTGGCGTGGGCGCGGACGATATCCGCCAGCGCGAGATCCGAAGCCTCCGCCTCGCCCATGCCCACCCTCTCCCACTCGCACGTCACTAGTTCCGGGGACCTACCCGTCTCGTTCTCGGGGAGCGTCACGACGGGAGTTGGCTCTCCGGCGAGCAGCGCAGCCTCCGAGCGGGCCAGTACGACGGCCTCCGTGCGAGGGTGTCGCCGGACCACTGCGGCGAGGTCCCGGTCCACGTCCCCCGGTTCCCTGGACCCGGCGGACTTCTCCCACACCGGGCTCACGGAGACCGGCGCGGGCTCCCCCGAACGGGTCCACGCTCCATGCAGAGCCTGAAAATACCCCTCGCTGGGGAGCGCGCGCAGCACGGCCCAAACGTCGTGCATGCTCGCCACGACCCGCAGGATACCGTGGCTCCCTGGTCCCTCGTAGATACCGCGCAGAAGCCTCACAGGTCCAGGGCGTCCAGAGCTTCGGCCCGCTCGAAGGTCTGGACGAGGAGATCCAGCACGCGGCGCGCGCCCTCGTAGCCGTGGATGCCGATTCTCCGCAGGTCGAGCGATGTGCGGCACAGGTGGCCCCTGGATACCAGAGGAATGTAGAGGCCCTGGCTGCATATCACCACGTCGGGACGGGCGGCGTCTATGCGCCCGATCTGCCCCCACCCGTCCGGCGATTCGACCACGTCCACGCCGGCGCCTAAAGAGTGCAAATCAGATGACATCGCCCGGCGCTCTAGGCGCGGTGTCCCAACCTCGATGACCAGTGCTCCGGCGTCGGCGAGGAAACGCGCGAGAGCAAGCTCGAACCCCGTGTCTCCGGCCAGAAAAACCCTCTTCCCCCGGATGCGGTTCCTCAAAGGGTCGAGGCTCTCCCACGCCTCGCGGGCGCGTCCCATCTCGCTCACTGATATCCCGACCGCTGCCGCTACGTCCTGGATGAAGCGTGCCGTCCCGTCCACGCCAATGGGCGAGAGCGTCCTGACTACCTTCGCTCCGCGGCCCTCCGCCGTCCGGCAAGCCGCCGTCAGGTGCGGGTCCAGCGGCGCGACCACGGTTCCTTCTCCGATTGGTGGCATCTCTCCGGCGACGGACCCGGAGGAGGGCTCGATCGCGGGCACGCTCCCCGAGACTTCCACGCCGACGCGCCTCAAGTCCGCCGAGAGGTCCACCGCGGCTCCTCGCGAGGTTCCGAGTAGCACTACCGGACTCCGCCGGACACCACTATCCGGAGCCCGATCCCGGCCCAGGAAACCGCCGAGAAACCCGCCGCGCTTCGAGGCCGGGACGCTGGCCGGTTTCCTATCCGGGGCGGACTCACGGCAGACTTCCACCAGCGCTGCAAGCGCGCGGTCCTCCAGGCTGGTCGAGAGACAGGAGCGGGAGCGGGGGTCAGGGTCGGGGTCGAGGACCATGACCGGCAACTCCAGCCGCCGGGCTGCGACCCGCGCCTCGAACCTCACGTCCACGCTCATCATCTCCGCGGAGCGGCCCGAGATCAAAAACACTATCCGCAGGTTCGAGACGCCGGCGCAGGTTTCGATCACGCGTGACGCCATCTGACCTTGCTCCGGAGGTTTATCAGTGTCCAGTATCATGTAATGGAGGGGATCCCGCGCCGCGTCCGGGGAGAGCGCCGCCGACAACGTCTGCGCGAGATATGCTTCCGTCCGGGTGCCGACTATCATCACCAGGGCTCCTGGCAGCCGCGCCGGTAGGCTTCTCGCGGCGGCAAGCGGCGAGAGAACGTCCGGTACGCCCGACTCATTGAGGATCGTCATCAGCCCTCCCGAGACTCCGACTCCAAGCGCGTCCCCCACGCGCCATTCTTTCGGGAGCTTACTAGTTTAAGGCGTCGAGGGTGTCGAGTGCCAGCGTCATCATGCCGTCCACGGCTTTTCGCAGCTCGTCATCCCCGATGCGCACGACCTCCTGGCCGATGGTGTCCGAGACGGTCAGCAGGCATCCCGCCCGAACGCCCTCCATCGCAGCTATAGTGAAGATGGCCGCCGCCTCCATCTCGACCGCCAGCACCCCGAGAGAATTCCACAGATCCGCCGGGTCTTCTTCCGGGTCGTAGAACAGGTCGGAACTGACGATGGGACCCATGAAAGTCCGCTGTCCCGCGCTCTCGGCGGCGTGATGAGCGGCGTGGACCACATCGAAGTGGGCCGCCGGAGCATAGGGCATGCCCCGCGTGATCGAGGAGACCGTCCCATCTTGCGGGACGGCGGCTGTAGCGACCACCAGGTCCCCAAGTTCCATGTCCCGATGGTAGCCGCCACAGGTGCCGACCCGAAGCAGATTCCTAGCCCCAAGCTGTATCAATTCATTGGTCACGATAGCCGCGCTCGGACATCCCATCCCGGTAGTCTGCACCGATACGGGCTTCCCCTTGTAAGCGCCGGTATAGCCGAGCATCCCGCGTTCCTCGGTTACCAGCCTCGCGTCCTCGAAGAAATTCTCCGCTATGTACCGGGCCCGGCGTGGGTCCCCCGGCAACAGCACGCTCTCGGCGAAATCTCCCGGCTCCGCCCGCACATGCACTGGGCTCAAATGCATCTCCCTTCGGTCGTTGAAATGCTCCAATTCACAGGCTGTCAAGGATAGCAGGGGGAGGCTCGACCGGCTCGCCGGAGAGTTCGAATGCGTCCATCACCAGCTTCGCTGCGCGCTCCGCGGCGCGTTCGCCGTGAAGACGGGCGATAGGGTCTCCCTCTTCTACCCGGTCGCCGGTCTTCGCCAGTATCTCTACTCCGGCGCCGTGGTCTATGCGGTCGCTCTTCTTCACCCTTCCGGCCCCCAGCGCGAGGGCGGCGCGTCCGATGCCCGTGGCGTGGACGATGGCGATGTAGCCACCACGAGTAGCCAGAACCTCCCGCGCTGGATCCGACACCGGCAGATTTTCGAGCGCGTTCGGGTCGCCGCCCTGAGCCCAGACGAAATCCCCGAGCTTCTCGAAGGCCGCGCCGGAACGAATCGCCTTTTCTACCGCCGTTTCCGGGCCTTCCACGCCGGCGAGTTCGAGGAGCCGAACCGCGACGCGGCGAACCATTTCGGCGAGGTCAGCGGGCACTTCTTCGCCCTTTAGCAGCCTCACGCTCTCACGGATTTCCAGGGCGTTGCCGATGGCGCTCCCGAGCGGGTTGTCCATCTCCGAGATCAAGGCCGAGGACCTGATGCCCAGGTTCTCGCTGAGACGGACAAGCAAATCTGCCAGATCGCGAGCTTCCTCAGTCGTCTTCATGAACGCTCCAGAGCCGCGCTTCACGTCGTATAGCAGGCGCCCCGCGCCGGTCGCGGCCTTCTTGGAGACGATGGAGGAGCCGATGAGCGGGAGGGAGTCCACCGTGCCCGTGGCGTCGCGCAGAGCGTAGATAGCCTTGTCCGCCGGCGCGAGTTCCCCCGCCTCGACTATGGCGAGCCCGATCTCCTCGACCTGCCGCTCGAAACGCTCCCTCGATAGCGTGGCTGAGAAACCGGGGATCGCCTCCAGCTTGTCTATAGTGCCGCCGGTCGCGCCGAGCCCACGCCCCGAGAGCTTGGCGACCGGCGCTCCGCAGGCGGCGACTATGGGCAGAGATGTCAGGCTTACCTTGTCCCCGACCCCGCCGGTAGAATGCTTGTCCACGCAATCTGGGAATGAGTGGCGTTCACCCGACTCGGCCATCGCCCGTGTTAGCGCGAGCGTCTCTCCATAATCCATGCCCTGGATGAAGATCGCCATCAAGAGCGCGGACATCTGGTAATCCGGGGTCGAGCCAGCCGTGTATCCTTCGACGAATTCCCGGATGGTCTCCTCCGAAAGCGTCCCGCCAAGCTTCTTCGTCTCTATCGCGTCAAGGATAACGCTCACCTTAGAAAATCTTCTCCCGGAAGCCCACCACTCTCGACGCCGAGCCAGGCGGAAATTGTGGCGCCTACGCCGGAGAAACCTTCTCTGATGCCGAGACGCCGCGGTTCGCCATCTCCCACGACGAGCAACGGGACGCGCTCTCGAGTGTGGTCGGTGCCCCTGAAGGTGGGGTCGTTGCCGTGATCCGCCGTGATAATGAGGAGGTCGTTTGCCGTCATGGCGTCGAGCAACTCCGGCAGGCGAGCGTCGAAGCGGGCGATGTTTTCGGCCATGCCTTCAGGGTCGCGGCGGTGGCCGTATTTGGCGTCGAAGTCCACGAGGTTGGCGAAGATGACGCCGCTCTCCATCGTTTCGAGAGATTCCAGGATGGCGTCCACTTTCGCGGCGTCGTCGGGCGGGGCGGGAAGATGCCGCGTTATTCCCTTGCCGTCGAAGATGTCCCGGATCTTGCCGACGGCGACGACTTCGTGGCCGGCGTTTTTTACGTGGTCCATGTACGTCTCTCTGAAAGGTTCGATGCCGTAGTCGTGACGGTTCTCGTTCTCGCGGACGTAGGATCCAGCCTCGCCGTGGAAGGGTCGGGCGATGACGCGCTCGACCATGATGCGGTCTCCGCCGATGAGCATGGCGTGAGCTTTCTGGCAGGCTTCGTAGAGTTCTTCGAGGGGCGCCACATCCGTATGGGCGGCGAGTTGGAAGACGGAATCGGCGGATGTGTAGAGGATCCAAGCCCCGGTTCGCTCGTGCTCGGGACCAAGCTCCTCTATGACCTGCGTCCCGGAAGCGGGCCGGTTGCCGATGACGTTTCGTCCCGTCTCCTGCTCGAAGCGCGAGATGACATCGTCCGGGAAGCCATCCGGGTATGTGGGGAGTGGGTCTTTCAGGATCAAACCCATCATCTCCCAGTGACCGGCGAGCGTGGCTTTCGCCGCCGAACGCTCGGTCATGAGCCCATATGAAGCGCGGGGCGAAGAGGCTGGCGTCAAACCTTCGATCTCCACGGCGTTGCCGAGACCGAGTTTCTGAAGGTTCGGGGCGTGGAGGCCGCCGGTGGCGTGGGCTGTGTTGCTTAATGTGTTCGCGCCTTCGTCCCCGAAGGCTCGGGCGTCTGGCGCTCCTCCGGCGCCGAGGCCGTCCAGCACTATGATGATTGCTTTGCGTGACACGGGTTCCTCCCGGAGATTTTGCATTCTACGGCCATCTTAGCGTCGGCATCCGTTCGATGCTCGCGACCGTAGGGTAAACAAGGGCGGATGAGAAGCAAGGAGGAACGTGATCCCCGAATATGGAGTGCGCGAGGCGACCGCCGGTGACGCGGAAGATATTCACGCGCTTGCCCGCGAGTTGGCGGACGCCGTGGAAGACCGCCAGCCGGAGCCTGGGGCCGTGGGAGGCCGTCTGGACGAGTTGATCGAGGAGCCGCGAGCTGGGGTGATCGTGGTGGAGGATGGGGAAGGCGGGATCGTTGGCGCGGTGAGCTACTGGATCAAACCGGATCTCGCGCACGGCGATACCGTCGCCGAGATCCCGATGCTGGTAGTGGGGGAGAAGGCCCGCCGTCAGGGTGTCGGGAGGATGCTGATCGACGAGGTCGTAGAACGTGCCGCGAGAGCCGGAGCTACCCTCATCGAACTGGTCGCAACCCGCCAGAACGAGACCGCCCGCGAGTTCTACCGCTCTTTGGGTTTCGTGGAGGCGGACCTAGTGGCGATGGAGTTCGTGGGCGACCTACACGACCCGCCAGAGGACGAAAACCAATAGTCCCGTCACGATGACCGGACCCGCCGCGGCCCGTATCAGACCGATCTCCCGCACCACCGCCAGCCCGGTGGGAAGGAGTATCAGCCCCGCGTATGCTATCGCCAGCCACCGAAGCCCCGGCACGCCCGCGAGCGGAAGTGAGAACCCTATCGGATAGGCTACAGTCCTCCAGGAAACGAAGTATCCGAACCTCCCGCCGAAGATTCCCAGATAACACAGACCGGCTACCGCGAACGAGAGTGGCAGCGGCAGCACGAGGACGGCGAGGGCTGGAATGATCCCCTCGAAGGCGAACCAGACGGGGGCTGAGAGGAGACCGGAGAAGGCGAGGAACAGGCCCGGCGCCCGGAGGTCCGGCACTCTTGGAAGGAGTTCGAAGAAGCGGATCGGGTGTACCAGAAGTTGCGCCAGCAGCCGGAGGTAGCTGGAGAATGGCCGGGAGACGTCCCAGTCGCTCGCGCCGCCGCGGATGGTGTCCCGATTGTAGCCACGCTTCGCCACCACCGAAGTATAACGGGGCGGACAGCGGGAAGTAGTATCCTCCCCCGCTATGAGCGAGGAGCGAACCCGGCGATGGGCGGCGTGGGCGGTTGGATCCCTGGCCGCCTTGTTCTCATTCGTTCTCTATGCGCTTACTCTCGCGCCTTCGGTGCTGTACTACGATCGGCCCATCGCGTTCGACTCCGCGATGCTCCAGGCCGAGGCGGCGGTGCTAGGGATCGGACACCCCACCGGCTACCCCACGTACATGATGCTGACGCACCTCTTCACCCGCCTGCCCGGCGTGGAGCCAGCCTACGGGGCCAACCTGGCCTCCGCCGTCTACGCGGCCCTGGCCGTCGCCGTGCTCTTCGCCGTCGCATTGCGATTGAGCCGACGAATCCTGGCGGCGGCGATAGGCTCCCTAGCGTTTGCGGTCTCGGGGACTCTCTGGAGCCAAGCTGTTATCGCCGAGGTCTACACCCTGAACGTACTCTTTGTCGCGCTTGCGGTTCTCGCCTTGCTCATCTGGAGGGACGCGAGGAGGGATCGCTACCTCCTCCTCGCCGCGTTCCTGGCCGGACTCTCCCTCACGCACCACCTGACGAGCGGCCTGCTCATCCCCGCCGGTCTCCTCTTCGTCCTCGCCGCCGAACGCCGGAAGCTGTTGGAAGGAAAACTATTGTTGCAGGGTGTCGGAGTTTTCTTGCTCGGTCTTCTTCCCTTCCTTTACCTCCCGATCCGAGCCTCGATGGGAGCGCCGCTGGACGAGACGCATCCCACGACTTTCGGGCGGTTCCTGCTCCTCGTCACGGGCTGGAGCTATGCGATAGCCACCCCCGAGGAGAAGGCGCGTTGCGCCGTGTCCCCGCTCGTCTCCGAGGGCTTCGGGGATCCAATGCAACTCTTCGCCGGGCAACTCTCCGGAGAATTCGCCATCGTCTTGATGTTGATCGGGGTGCTTGGAATGTTGTGCCTGATCCTGGCGGATAAGCCCGCGGCCATGCTCCTCGGGATGCTCTTCATCGGATACCTGGCGCACGTCCTCTTCTACCTCGAACGCGGCATCGAAGACTTCGCGGTGTTCATCATCCCAGCTTACGCCGTCTTCGGCCTCTGCATCTCCATCGGCATTGGGTTCTTGCAATCCTGGATGGAGAGGCTCCCGGCGAACCGTCCCGCGCTTCGGCGAGCCTCGGCCATCGTGTTCCCCGTTCTCGCGTTCGCCGTCGTCCTGGCGAGCGTGCCGGATGAGTATGCGAGATGGGATCGCGGGCAGGATACCGAAGGCCGCCGCACGATAGAGGCAGTCGTGAAAAACACCGGGCTGAATTCCACCGTGCTGCATCACCGGAGCCCGCTGTGGTACATGGTCCTCGTCGAGGAGCGCCGACAGGATCTGCGGCTCGTGGACCCGTTCTGCACCTCCTGGACTCGCTTCGATGACGTTGCGTGGCCTGACCCGCCGGGCGCGTCGCGCTACGGCACCCCGGACCCCACAGGCGTCGAGACTGCCCGCGAGGCCGCGAGGAGCGGGCGCATCTATATCCTGGCTCGGGAGTTCGAGCAACAGAAGGCGAGTTTCAGAAATTTTCAGAGGGCGGGATTTCAAGTCGTGCCGGTGGGGGAGGATGGCTTGCTCTACGAGATCTTGCCTCGTGACGAGACCGTGGAGGATCGCCGAGCACACGCTTCCTGATGGGCGACGAACTGGCGTTATCGTCTCCGGCTGGTTACCTTGAGCCTGGGTTTGGCAACGACGGTCTTGAGTAGTGACCGAGTGATTCGTACAATACACATCAGGAGGTGTATGGATATGCGAACGAATATAGTATTGGATGATGCGTTGGTGGAGGAGGCGTTCCGGCACTCGGACGCTAAGACGAAGCGGGAGTTGGTGGATCTAGCCTTGCGGGAGTTCGTGGCGAACCACAAGCGCAAGGATATCCGGGATTTGCGGGGGAAGGGTTTGATCCGCTCAGACTATGATTACAAGGCGTTGCGGGAAGGGAAGTAAAGCTGTACCTCGTAGATACGTCGGTGTGGATCAGCTACATGCGCGATAGAGAAAACGATGCCACCCGACGCTTCATGGAGATATCCGAGAGCGGACAACTGTTTGGGATCACGGGCGTGATATTTCAGGAGGTGTTGCAAGGAGCGGCCTCCCAAGCGAAGTTCGACTACCTCACGGAATACCTGGGCTCCCAGACCTTCTACCATCCGCAAGGCCCCATCGAGAGTTACAAAGAAGCCGCGCTCATCTACTTCCGCTGCCGCCGCGCTGGGGTGACGATCCGCTCTGCCGTGGACTGCCTCATCGCCCGCGTCGCCATCGAGCACGACCTTGTCTTGCTCCACGACGACCGGGACTTCGAGAAGATGGCTGGGGTGATCCCCGAACTCACTCTCGCCTGAGCGCGCCTTCGCCGAACCGTTCCAGAAACGCCGGAGAACGCTGGCCTCCAGAATCTTCACGCGACGTTCCACGAGCAAAGTGAGCGCATGTGGCGGGGCAAGCGTCACGATGACGGACGATCCGGAGGAAGCTCAGGAACTTGTGGGCGCGGGCCAGACGGCTTGCCGATGGCGTCCAGCTTTAGGGTAGCGTCAAGAGCCGAGCATTTCGACCTTGCTCGGGCCGCGACGCTGATTCGATATTTTTATCCGCTGCTCGCGTCGAGGCCCAAAGACCGAACCGTGTGGCGGAAGTCTTGGGGCCGGCTGGCGATCTGGAGTGCCTCCTCGTAGGTCACCCGGTCGTCCTCGACCAGCTTCAAGAGCGCCTAGTCGAAGGTCTGCATCCCATAATATTCGCCCTCGGAGATGGCGGTCTGTATCTGGCCGGTCTGTTCGGGGTCCGTGATGAAGTCCCGGATGCGCCCGGTGGCGACCATGATCTCGCACGCCGCTACCCGCCCCTGCTGGTCCCTGGTCCGCATCAGACGCTGGCTTACGATGCCCTTCAAGGTACCGGCGAGCATCGCCCGCACCTGCATGCGCTCGTGCGGCGGGAACAGGTCGATCATGCGGTTGATCGTCTCGGTCGCGTCCAGCGTGTGCAACGTGCTGAGCACGAGATGCCCGGTCTCCGCCGCTGACAACGCGATCTGCGCGCTTTCTGAGTCGCGGATCTCACCGATGAGGATTATGTCCGGGTCCTGGCGCAAGACGCGCCTGAGCGCCCGCGTGTATGAGGCTGTGTCCGCGCCGACCTCGCGCTGGTTGATGATGCTCTTGTCGTTGCGGTGGAGGAACTCTATGGGGTCCTCGATGGTAACGATGTGCTTCGCTGCGGAGTGGTTGACCAGATTCAGCATCGAGGCGAGCGTCGTGGACTTGCCGCTCCCCGTCGTTCCCGTGACGAGGATGATGCCGCGCTCCTCGCGCGCCAGCGTCCCAATGACATCCGGCAGCCCCAGGTCCTCGAACCTGGGAACGCCAAACGGGATGTAGC
>JACDGB010000018.1 GCA_013815485.1 Rubrobacter sp. | reverse complement strand
ACGGCCTGAGCCGGGCTCCGTCCCTAACTTGCGTACTTGTCGTTGACGTAGACCTGTCCGCCGACGAGCGTCAACGGGTGGCGTTCGAGGATTTCGAGGGAGTCTTCGGGATCGAGTTCGCTGAGGCGATATTGGCAGACGGCTAGAAGCGGCACGCCGGGGTTGTTGATGACCTCGTCGGCCATTGCCTCGAACTCCATGATGCGGTCCTCGCCGGGTACGTCGCGGGAGATCCAGGGCACATCCGCGGAGAGCCGCAAGCCAGTATAACCGACCTCCATCGTCTGTCCGAAAAGGTTCTTTATGGCTTCGATGAGATAATCCGGGTCGAATTCGGCGCCGTCTTTTAGCAACTGCTCGCGCTCGGTTATGAAGACGAGGCTTCCCCCGGACTCGGCGTCGGCCACGTCCACCCCGGCCTCTTCGAGCGAACGCCGGACCCCGGCGACGGACTCTTCGGGGGCTATGTAGGCGCAGCGCTCGTTCTGGCGCAATCCGGCCAGGAACATCCGGGAGAGAGTGTCTAGCACGCCGCCCACGCCCTCGTGCATGGCGCACATGTGCGCCCCGATCCCGACCATCTGACCTTCTTCGGTGAAGAGTATTTCTTTAGTCATCTTCTCTCCCTCTGTCAATTAGCACGGCTTTGAGTGCTTCGACTACCTCCGGGTCGAACTGCCTCCCTGAACAGGCGTCCAACTCGGCGATAGCCTCCTCCGGGCTCATGCCATTGCGGTAGGGACGGTCGTTGGTCATGGCGTCGTAGGCGTCTATCACGGAGATGATGCGGGCCTCGACCGGGATCTCCTGCCCCGCCATGCGCGCCGGGTAGCCCTGACCGTCGTGGCGCTCGTGGTGGGCGAGTACAACCGCCGCCACGCTCTCGAAGCCACCTATCCTGGAGATGATGTCGGCCCCTATCTTCGGGTGGCGGCGCATGAACGCCCACTCGGCCTCGTCCAGCTTGCCTGGCTTGTTGAGGATGGCGTCGGGGATGCCGACCTTGCCGATGTCGTGCAGCACGGCGGCGTAGCGCATCGTCCTGAGGCGCTCCGGTTCGAGCCCCAGCGCCCCGGCGACCTCCACGGCTAGGCCCTGGGCGCGATGAATGTGCTCGCCGGTGGTGCTGTCACGCATCTCCAGGCTGGCCGCGAGAGCCGCTACGGCGTCCAGGTTGGTCTTCTCACGCTCCGCGTACATGCGGCTGCGCTCCCGCGCCCGGTCGAGCTGACGGGCGACGAGCTTGAGCGATACGCCCTCCCAAGCCAGGTACGGCCACTCCTTGCGGAACAGGAAGAGAGCCCCACCTCCCCGACCCACCGGCACCCCCACCGCGTGCCGGTCGCCGATGCGTCCGATCCAGGGTTTCCTAGCCGGGAACGCGACCTCTCCGAGCGCGTCGAGACCCTCCTTGAACTCGCCCACGCCGGTCACCGAGCCGTCTTCGAGCAGCGCGGCGGCGCCCGACGCATCCATGAGCTCCAGCGTCAGCACCAGAACGGTCTTGTAGAGACGGTCTTCCTCCAGGATCTTGCCCAAAGCCTCCGAGGCGAGTTGGACCACGCTTCCATGCACCGCCCGCATGGCCGCCGACTCGCGGGCGTGCGCGGCATCCACGGCCAGCGCGAGGTGAGACGCGGCGGCCCGCAAGCCACGAAGCTGTTCCTCGCCTGGCGCGATGCCCGTCTGCGTGGTCCGCGCCGAGAGGCTGCCCACCCGTATCTTGCCCCGCATGATGGGGATCTCCGCGTCCCACCATCCGTTTTCGCCTTCCGTCTCCACCGAGATACCGCGCCGCTCCGAGATCTCCGCCCGGAGCTTCATGCAACCGAGACCGAGCAACCCCCGAAGCTCGGCGAGCATCTCCCGCGAAGCCGCCTCCAGATTACCGGGCTCGACCGCGACGCGCTCGCCGAAATCGGCCAGGACTTGCAGCACGCGACCGAAATCCACATCCCCGGAAACTCGCCTATATGTCGTTTCGCGCCGCATCAGGTTGTTATCGTCCGATCCCCCGGCCTTCTTGAGAACGTTTGTCCGGGAAGATGCTTCTATAGTTTTCTTCGGCAGGCCGCAGTGTCAGAAAACCCAAGTCCCTGAGATGAAGTCGGGGTATCTGCTACTACATCATACCGGATGAACCAGCTTGCGGGAACGTTCGAACGATACCGGCTACTCGGGGGACTGCTCCTCTTTCTCCGCGGGGTCATCTGCCGCCCCTTGTTCATAGGTGACGACCGGGGTTCCCAGAGAGGCGCCCTGACTTTGAATGAAGCGGCGCTCGGAGGTGTACGCCTGTACCATCATGGCGAGTTCCAGCCGTTCACGCTCGACCGAGAGGGTCCCGGCCTCCTCCAGTCTCGCCAGTTCTTCGCCGCTCTCGCCCAGAGATGCTTCCAGTTCGCCTATCTTCCGCCGCATCTTGAGCCGACCGCCTGGGGTCAGGCGCAGGTAAGTCTGTTCGTCAGGCCCCTGCATGGGATAGACCCAGGCGCCCCTCAACCAGGACTGGAGAATCTCATTCCGTATCTCATCTTTGTTCCGAAGCTCCATGACGCTCCCTCCGATCTTTCGGCCCGAAGTCCACAATGTACCCGTTCCCTCACGGAAACTCTACCCGATGTCCCGCGTATGGTCTTGGAGATGGACTTCACGACGACAGACCCGTCATACGGTTGGGAGGAGTTGCAAGCGCGCCTCGCCGGTTCCTTTACGGCCCAGACCAGCGGTCTTGTGGCGCGTGATCTCTCACTCTCCGGTCCTGAAGGCGAGTTCGCCAGAATAAAGTCTCGCGGTCTCTCTGGCGCGGATGTAGTGACTGGACCCCTGAACTCCACCATCGAGCGGGTCGGGGACGCCCGATACCGGATGATTACCGATGGGACGGCGACGATCGCGGCAAGCCCCGCGAAACGCTCCGCCGATTCCCTGGAAATGCTGATAGGCGGCCGATTCCACGAAGCCCGAGCCAGTTACTTTTTGAACCGAGCGGCCATCCACTCGCCGGAAGGAGAAGAGGTGGCGAGGCTGAAAGGCAACCTCACGGGCAGGCGATACGAAGTCGTCTTCGACCCAGAGACCGAGGGCGCGCTTCTGGCCGCGATCTTCCTCCTCTATCATGTCGTGGCCCACCGCAACCGGGCTTTCCGGCTAGGATGAAGGCGACGCGAAGACAGGTCTATTCACGCAAAGCAGCACGGAAGGAGTGACCATGCAAGAAGAACCACGAAGAGAACGAAGTGAAGAAAGGGAAGAAGGTTCCCGTTTGAGGCGCGTTCCGGTGCGTGGCTCCGCAGACAACGCGGAAGAAAGCCGCACCGTCGAAAACCCCGAGAACGAGAGTCCGGCGGGCGGGGACCATCCGGGTGGAGACTGGCAAACCGGCGGTTCGGCAGGCTATTCGGAGGAACGTTATCCAGAGGATCGCATGAGCGGAACGCCGATGGGGGCGCAGGACGAGCAGACGTGGTCGGTGCTCGCGCATCTAAGCGTATTAGCGGGCCTCGTCGGGCTCATGCCGTTTGGGGCTTTGATCATCTGGCTCGTCTACAAGGACCGCTCGCCGCGAGTGGGCTTCCATGCTCTCCAGTCACTGTGGTATCAGATAGCGTGGATCGTGATCCTCATAGTCGGCTGGTTCCTGACGTTCATATTGAGCTTCATCCTGATCGGATTCCTGCTCGTCCCGGTGATGGCCCTCGCCTCCCTCGTGCCCTTCATCCACGGCTGCTACGCAGCCTACAAGGTCAGCCAGGGCGTGGACTACCGCTACCCGTTCGTGGCGGGCAGGATCGGCGGCGATGCCAGAAGAACCCTGTAAAACCGGGGTTAGCGGAGATTCCCTGGCGTGGCGTAGACCGTGACCGTTGACCCGATGGGCACTTTGGAGCCCGCAACGGGTTTGGTCCCCCACGTCACGCCCCGCGGAGCGTAGCCTTCCTTGTAATCCCGCACGAACTCCACCTCGAAGCCCCTGTTCCTCAAGGTATCAGCAGCCCACCAGTCAAAGTAGGCGTTCACGTTCGGCACCGGCGCGTACTCGACTTCCTTCTCCGCCGCATCATTGGCTGCGTCTGGGGCGGTCTTCGCTGGGGCAGCTTCTTCGGGGACGTTCTCGGGCTGCCCGCCGGGTTCTTCGGTGGCCGTCTGGGTGGGGTCAGGGGCCGGTGCCTCTGGCGCCCGTGGAGGCTCGGGCTTGACGGGGACGGCTTGACCGAGGGCCTCGCCCCGCGCCACCCGCTCCGTCTCCCCTCGCGCCGGAAGCTCGACGACGCCGAGCCCGGCGGCCAGGGCGCTTCCGGCTCCCAGAAGGAACAGCGCGAGCACCGAGGCGGTGACCAGTCGGCCGCGGCGCCTTCTGGACCCGCGGGCCGCGGGCGGACGGCGGGCCTCGGTGAGGCTGGTCGCGCCAGGGAGACCATTCTCCATGCCGGCGAGCATCGCGGCGGCCGAGGGGTAGCGGTCCTCCGGTCTCTTGGCGAGGGCCTTCAGTATCACCGCTTCGGCGCGGGGCGAGATCTTCTTGTTCAGCCTGCGCGGTGGTTTGGGGACCGCGTGGAGTTGTTGCCTCGCCAGGCTCTTCACATCGCCGGAGAAGGGCGGGCGGCCCGTCAGGCAGTGGTAGAGGAGGACGCCCGCTGAGTAGATATCGCTGCGGGAGGTTGCCTCCTTGCCCTGGAGTTGCTCCGGGGACATATAGCGGGCGCTGCCGATGACCTCGCCCGGCTCCCCCGTCTCTGCCTCGTCGTCCTCGATCAAGCGGGCGATGCCGAAATCCCCGACCTTGACCGCGCCATCGCGGGTGATGAGGATATTAGAAGGCTTGATGTCGCGGTGGATCACACCCCGGTGATGAGCGTAGGAGAGTGCCTGCAAGAGCTGCGCCGCGACCCTCTGCGTAAACATCTCGTTGAGCTTTCCGCTACGAGCGAGGAGTTCACCCAGATCGTCGCCATCAACGCACTCGGCCACGATGAACGGCATCTCACCATCCTGGCAGATATCGTAGACCTTGACGACGTTGGGATGGTCCAGGGAGGCCATCGCCCGCGCCTCCTGCTTGAACCGCTGACGGAAGATTTGCTCCCCGGCATAGTGACCGTGCAGGGTCTTCAAAGCCACTGCGCGCCCGAGTATGGTGTCTTTCGCCTTGTAGACGACGGCCATCCCCCCGGAACCCAGCTTGCCCTGTATCTCGTAGCGTCCACCGAGGACTGTTCCAACCGGAGCGTCCGGCATCCTACCACCTTCGACCATGCTCTCCCTATGAGGCAACAATTATATCTCCCCCGCGCTCCCTGGTTAAGATGGAAACCGCACAAAAGCTCCAGTATCCAACATGATGCAGGATAACATCCCCAGAGTCCACATTTTGTGGTTCGAGCCCCGAACCGAGACGACGGATCACGCCCGTCGCATACCACGACAAGGAGTCTATAGTCCCCGGTCACCGGGTACACTTGTGAGCGTTTATGTCCGACACCGTGGAGGATCCGGTTTGTCGAAGCACGCAGATTCCACCCGCCAGCCCACCGGAGGATACTCGAACGGCTCGAACGAACAACCGGCCATCCTCTTCGCCACCATCTCGGTCGGGGGCGGTCATGTGGCGACAGCCCGGGCGATGGCCGAGGCCGTGGAACGTCACTATCCGGGACGCTTCGAACGTCGCGTCTCAGACTACATGAAGGACCTCGGGGTCACCAGCCTGGACCGTCTTCACAAAGGCTTCTGGCGCCGGGCGCTGCGCTTCCCGGTAGTTGCCCGTACCGGCCAACGTCTCATAGACGCCGTCCCGCGCACGACCGTCGCCGGACAGCGCAGGCTCTTGCGGGGGTTCGCCAGGGCCGCCGCCAGAGATTTGATGCCGTCGCCACCGGCCCTGATCGTCTCGAACCACGGCCTCATTACCTCCGGCCTCGCCGAGGCAAAGCGTCTATACGGTCTGGACGTGCCCGTGCTCACCTTCGCCACAGAGCCGCATGGCATCAGCGCCTACTGGGCCGAGCCGCGAGCCGACCACATCGTAGCCCCGTCCGAAGAGGTCCGGCGCGACCTGGTGCGCTTCGGCGTGCCGGAGAAGAAGACGTCGGTCGTCGGCTATCCCGTTGGACAATCTTTCCTGGAGGCTCCCACGAAAGCCGAGGCCCGCGCCCGCCTCGCGCTGCCTGACCGTTTCACCTGCCTCATCTCCTTCGGGGGAGAAGGGGTGGCTGAGAGCGACCCGCGGGCGGTCATCCGGGCACTCCTCGACGCGGAGCCGGCGCCGCAAGTGGTGATGATAACGGGCCGCAACCAGGCACTCAGGAAACGCCTGTCCAGCCTCGAAGCGAGCGAGGACCGTCTCAGGGTCGAAGGATTCACGGACGACGTGGCTGGCTACCTCGCGGCGAGCGACGTGTTCGTCGGCAAGGCGGGACCCGCCTCCGTCTACGAAGCACTGGCCGTCGGGCGGCCCGCGATCCTCACCGGCTACACGGCCCTCAATGAGTGGGGCGTGGTGCGCTTCGTCGAAGAAGAGGGACTCGGAAACTACGTAAAGACCCCGGCGGCGCTCCAGAAAGCCGTGTGGCGGTATGCTTCCGACCCCAGCCTCCTCGAAGAGGTCGCCCTGCGGCGCCAACGGCTGGGCCTCCCGTCCATGACCGAGCAACTGGCCCATCACATCGTCCGCTACGCCATGAGCCAGTAGTACACGGGAGCAGCGGCGGTCCATTCAGCCCGGATCATATGATCAGGCCCCAGATCAAGAGATCGGCGGCGGATTGCCGATCTCGCAGTCGACCAACTCACCGGGGCGGTCGTGGTAGTCCCGGTTGTCGAAGTAGACCTCGTCTCGGCCGGGGCCGCAGTCAACGAAATCCCTCTGGCCGTCGTTGACGTGGATCACATCGTCGCCTCTGCCGCCGTGGATGCGGTCGTTGCCGAATCCACCGTGAAGCCGGTCGGGGCCGCCCCGGCCGCGCACCACGTCGTCGCCGCCCCTGGCGCGGATGGAGTCGCGGTATTCAGTGCCCACCAAGGTCTCCCCTATCGGTGCCCGTCAGGATGGCCGCCAGGGCCAGACCGCTTCCCGCAATGGTTCCACGATCTCTATTCCGGGGGATCGACCGCCTCCCGCGCGCCATTGATCCCACACTTTGGCGGGTGCTCTTCGAGCTGTTCGCTTCAGCGGATTGACGAACCTGTTCTCCAGGAAGATCCACGCGGTCACGCCGAGGCGTTTAGAGTTGAAGATCGTTGATTCCTGCTAGCTTTCTCGGTCCAATACCTGTAGGGAAGGGCAACTCGGGTTAGAATAGGGTCACGATGTTCAAGCCTCTGCGCGCCATCTGGGATTACCTCAAGGAGATCTCCGGCGAGAACGCCTACGACCGTTACCTGGCGGTCCACGCCGCGACTCACTCGGACAGATCCCCCCTGAGCCGCGGCGAGTTCTACCGCGCCCGCCAGGACGAGAAGTACAACAATCCTGGCAGCCGATGTCCGTGATAACGCCGCTTCAGCGGGCCGGTCGGCCCGCAAGGTAAAACGGAACAAACAGAGCTCACGAAGGAGCGGGCCCGCCCCGCCCCTTTCTAGCGTACTGTGCGGTTCGGCTACGGCAAGCGACCGAACACAGCTCGCAACCCGAAGTCAGTCGGGAGGTTGGAGGTGAAGCGCCGAATACCCAGGGTTCGCTTCGCGTCGAGCACGACTTCGCGCCCGGAGAGGTGCTGGAAGATGGCGCGGGCCGCGTAGATCGGAGCCTCGCCCTTCAGGCGCACGAGGCCCTTGCGCCGCCTGGCGCCCTCCTCCCTCATGGCGTAGAGGCTTGCCTCCCCAGCCCCGGCGCAGCAGACAGCCATCCGGTGCCAGTCAAGAATCAGGGCCTCGCCGGAGCGCAGCATGTCCCTGGCCGCCGGGGTCATGCGCACATCGAAGTCATAGCGATTCATGGCGCGAGTCTATCAAAGCGGCGGAATCCATGGGGCGCGGGAAGATCGTCGAGAGTGCCCGCGGCGAGAAGATATAGCTCGACGCCGACAAGAAGATCTGAACCGGCTGTAGCTCCACCGGCCACGATATACTAGCCGCATGGCAGAGCGCGTTACACAGCAACATTTGCTCACCGTCGAGGAGTATTTGAAGCTCGAAGAGTCGGCGACCGTTCGTCACGAATACGTGGACGGCATGATCCACGCGATGGTCGGTGCCACCAGGCGGCACAATCAGATTGCGATCAACATCGTCGCCCGCCTCTGGAATGCCGCCCGCGGTGGCGACTGCCGCGTCTACGCAAGCGATGTGAAGGTGCAGGCCGCCGACGACGCGATCTACTACTACCCCGACGTGATGGTCGCCTGCGGCCCCGAGGACGATGATCCGCTCGTCGAGCACGAACCATGCTTGATCGTCGAGGTAACGTCTCCGAGCACCGAAACCACAGATCGGCGCGAAAAAGCGTTCACCTACCGCAGGATCCCCAGCCTGAAAGCGTACTTGATCGTGGACCAGAACCGCCGCTGGGTCGAGCGTCACTTCCGCGACGCCAATGGCGAATGGCATCAGGGCGGACTCAGCGACGAAGGCGAACTTCCCATCCCATGCCCCGAGATGAAGCTCTCCCTCGATGACATCTACGAGGGTTTGTAATAAGCATCAGGCATCAGATTTTCCTGATGCCTGATGCCTCGTTCACCCGCTCCTCTTGAGTTTTCCGGTACGCTTGGCGTAGCTCTCGCCGAGGTGAAATACGAAGAGCCCAAGCGGCACGAAGACGACGCCCATCACGAGAAGCACCCATATGCTCTCCCAGAGTTCGGCCATTCCGGCACCATCCTGGAGCGCGGCCCGGGAGCCTTCGAGAGCGTAAGTAACTGGGGAGAACATAGCGATCATCTGCATCCACTCCGGCAGCACGCTCACTTTGTAGTACACGCCGGAGACGAGAAGCAAAACCGATGAGACGATGTAGCTGACCTGCTGGCCCTTCTCAGGGGAGAGGAGCGGCAGCACCGCCGCCACGACGCCGAAGCCCACGAGCGAGACACTGGCGACGCTTAGCACGAGCAAGGCGCCCCAGTAGTTCGCGTTCGAGAGGTCGAGGTCGAAGAGCAGATAGCAGACGCCGAGGGTCATGGCCGTCTGGAGGATGCCGTAGATCACCGCATAGAATCCCATCCCTAAAAGGTGCGTCACCCGGCTCGAAGGACTCATGAACGTGTACTCAATGGTCCCCTCCCACCGCTCCCAGCTCACCGTCTCCGACAATACATCGAAGAGCATCGAGAGATAGTTCCACAGGAGCGCGCCGACGAGCAGGTACGTCATGAGGAATTTGGTATCCACCGTCCCGCCCACAGCCTCCACGCCCGCGCCGATGAAGGTGATCGCCATGGCGTTGATCGTAACGTAGACGAGCCAGACGACCTCCCACATGAAGTATCGCTTGGTCAGAAAGTAGTTGCGCTGCACGTAGCCCCAGACGGCGACCATCTCCGTCAGCCACGGCGGTTTGTCCGTGTTGCGTATCATCACTCATCTCCTTCCGCCGACGCCTCCTCGACCGAGTAGCCGGTCGCGGTCATGAACGTCTCCTCAAGCGTCGTTGCTTTTCCGTTCGTCGAATAAAGTGTCTTGAGCTTCTCCGGCTTTTCGAGGGCCAGTATCTTGCCATCCACCATGATGCCGACCCGGTCGCACAGTTCCTCGGCCTCGTCCATGTCGTGGGTGCAGATCAGGATCGAGGAGTCGTGCGCGCTCCGTATCCTGCGGATAAACGACTGCACGTCCTTCTTGCTCCGTGGGTCGAGGCCCGTCGTCGGCTCGTCGAGGAGCATCAGCATCGGGCTTGTGAGCAGTGCCCTCGCCAGCGCGATCTTCTGCTGCATACCCCGCGAAAGATGCTCCATCGGCTCCAGCGCCCGCTTATGAGCGAAGCCGATGTTCTCCAGGATCTCCTTGATCCTCGGTCGCGCCTCGCGGGTCGTGACGCCATAGAGCTTGGCCCCATAAAGCAAATTCTCCATCGCCGAGAGCTTCTTGAAGAAGCTTGCCTCGACGCTCACGCGGTTCATGCCACGCTGCACCTTCTTGGGATGCCTGACAGCATCCAGCCCGAAGACCTCGACCGATCCCTTATCCGGCACGACGAGCGTGGAGATAACCCGCACCAGAGTGCTCTTGCCGGAGCCATTCGGCCCCAGAATACCGACCACCTCCCCCCGCTCCACCGTGAGCGAGACGGAGTCAAGCGCGCGCACGACCTCGCCCCTCCGCTTCTTGAAGCTCTTCTCCACGCCCCTCAGTTCCAATGCGTTCATCTATAAACCTCCCTCTTCACAACCCCGGTTGGTGACTTCGCGTCTCATCTTGGCCGGGAGCCGAGAGTCATCTTCCTTTTCCCGACTCCCGACTCCCGAAGCGAGCGAAGCGCCTCCCGACTCCCGCATCCACAGGGAATCGAACTCGCCACCAGGACTCGTCTTACAATCGTCCCTTCGCCTCCAGCCTCTCCCAGACCACGCGCCAGGTCTCCTCTCTCTCGGCGGCGACCGCCAGATCGAAGAGCCATCGCGCCATGCGGGCGCGTAGCGATTGCGTGTGTCTGGGCCGGGCATATCGCCTGCGTTCGGCCATCCGCTCCGCGAGGTTCTGCTCGCGGGTCGAGCGGTCTTGCAGGGCTAAATAATGGTAGTCGTTGAACATCTCGGTCTCCCTTTCTCGTTCCGTCGCGTGGACCACGGATGATGCCCGGTGGTGGGGATCTGGGAGCGATGTTTCGCCTTTCGGCTCGCCTCTCGGCGCAAAACTAAAGGCCCCCGGTCCTGTTGTCCGGGGGCCTCTCTGAGAAACTTTTGTGAGCTAGAAGCTCAAGTTCTCATCGTGACCTCGCGGACCTCGGGACGCACCTCTCCCCCGAACACCGGAATCGCGGCGTCCGTGATCCGGACCCTCATCCCCATGTCGGTGTGAAAGATCTGCATCAAATCCTCGGTCCTTTCACGACGATTGCAACAACGCGGGTACTCTACGCCCCCGCGAAATACTTGTCAACGCTTTTACTTAATTTTTCTTAACTATTTTTCTCAGCCTTCATTCTACGCGGGCGTGAAGTCCAAATCGCTCGAGATATCGATACTGTCCCGTACCGAACGCGCCACCGGGCAACTATCCGCGTAGACCTCGAGCACCCGCTCGATGATCTCGCGGTCCTCTTCATCGGCGGTGAGGTGGAAGGTCTGTTTGATCCTCTTTACCACCAACACCTTGCTCTCGACCTCTATCTCCCCCACCGTGTCGGCGTGGAGACTATCGAAGGAAACCTGACGCGCTGCCAGCGCGCCCGCAAAAGTGCCGAGCAGTCAGCCACCCGCCGCCGCGACCACGTAATCTAGCGTCGTGGCGTGCGGCTCCTCCGCATCCGGCGAGACACCGTAATGCTCCGCGACCTCGCTATGGACGCCAAAGAGGACCGGCTCGTCGGCGCCAGGCACGTAGGCGCGGCGGATTTTACCCTCCACCGGCTCGACCTTCACCCGCGAAACGTACTTCACTTCGGACACCCTTCGTCACCCCTTCACCAAGTTTGCCTGTCTTTATGTTCCCGTTTCGATTGATACCTACAACCGATCATAAAGCCAGTTTAGCTCGTCTTGACCTGATTCGCGCCGCTCAGGCCAACTCCCTCAGTGGTTACCTCGAAGATTTCGTACACATAGGGTCAGCTTCTTTTCTTCTTTCTCTTCCGACGTCTGCCGGTACCTTTCGCTTTTCGGTTCGACGCACCGTTCGCGGGCCCGGAACTGCCCTGGAGACCGGCCTCTGACGGGTGCTCGGGCAGCGTGGGCGCTTCCGTGGAGCCCGGTGGCGAAGCGCGGTCCCGGCCGGGACGGTAGATCAAGACGTTCTGGATGAGGGTGAAAGCGTTCGACGTTATCCAGTAGACGAACAGGCCCGCGGGAAATCGGGCGATGAACGCCGTGAACACCACGGGCAAAAAGAGCATCATCCTCTTCTGGGCGGGGTTAATGTTTCTCGCGGAGACCCCCCCGGCCACGACCAGGATCGAGGCCGAGACCACCGGCAAGACGAAGTACGGGTCCGCCATGGTGAGGTCAGTGAACCAGAAAAGACCACCACTGTCGAATCCCTGTAGGGTCTCCTCGAAGTGGCGGATCACACGGTACATCGTTATGAACACGGGTATCTGCACCAGCAAGGGCAGGAAGCCGGCCAGAGGGTTCATCCGGCGCTCTTTGTAAAGTTCCATAATGGCTTCTTGCTGCTTCTGGCGGTCGTTTTTGTGTTTGCGCCGGACCTCCTCCATCTCCGGCTTAAGCTCCTGCATGGCCCGCGCGTTTTTTGCCTGCTTGACGGTGAGCGGAAACAGGAAAGCGCGCACCATCGACGTCAGCAAGACGATGGAGAGCCACCACGGGGCGCCCAGAGCGTGAAACCTCTCCAACGCGCCGCCCATCAGATCGGTCAGCGGGGCGAAGAGGTCCCCAAGAAAATTTGTCACGTGCTTTCTCCGATCTCACTTTCGTTCACGGGTAGAGACACTGGTAGCGAGCTTCCTCACGCCCCGATGTTTTTCTCTGCCCCTGATCCTTCTCGTCCACCGGTCGGTTGCGATTGCGCTCCGTCGCCCCGGTGAACGCCCGGACGCAGGTTCGAGCGGGGATCGTGAACTCGATCCCCGCAAAGTCTTGAAGCAGTCCTTTCCGCTCGCCGGA
>JACDGB010000177.1 GCA_013815485.1 Rubrobacter sp. | reverse complement strand
CGGCTGCACGCCGTCCTTCACCGTGTCGGCGTCAACGACGCACTTGGTTACGTCAGAGCGGCTCGGCAGCTCATACATCGTCGGCAGGAGGGCCGACTCCAGGATGCTCCGCAGTCCTCGGGCTCCCGTGCCACGCTCCAGCGCCAGTTCCGCAACGGCCCCGAGGGCTTCGTCGGTGAACGAGAGATCCACCTTGTCGTAGCGGAAGAACTGCCGGTACTGACGGATCAGGGCGTTCTTCGGCTCGGTGAGGATGCGAATAAGGTCTTCCTCCTCCAGATGCCTCAGCGTGGAGATCACCGGCAGCCGGCCCACGAACTCGGGGATGAGCCCGTACTTGAGGAGATCCTCTGGCTGGGAGTGGCTCAACATCTCATCGCCCTCGTCCTTGAGCCGGGAGTTCGAGTCGCCCCCGAAGCCGATGCTCCGCTTGCCGATGCGCTGCCGGACCACCTCTTCGAGCCCCCCGAACGCACCGCCACAGATAAACAACACGTTCTTCGTGTCTATCTGCAAGAAGTCCTGGTGCGGATGCTTGCGCCCGCCCTGCGGCGGCACCGAAGCAACGGTCCCCTCAAGTATCTTGAGGAGTGCTTGCTGCACGCCCTCGCCGGATACGTCGCGGGTGATAGACGGGTTATCGGATTTGCGGGCGATCTTATCTATCTCGTCTATGTAGATGATCCCGGTCTCCGCCTTCTTCACGTCGAAGTCGGCGGCCTGTATGAGCTTCAAGAGGATGTTCTCCACGTCCTCGCCCACGTAACCGGCCTCGGTCAGCGCCGTGGCGTCCGCGATGGCGAACGGGACATTGAGAATGCGCGCCAGCGTCTGGGCCAGGAGCGTCTTGCCGGATCCGGTCGGGCCGACGAGGAGGATGTTGGATTTCTGGAGTTCGGTGCCGTCCGGGGAAGAATCGGCGGCGCCCATGCTGATGCGCTTGTAGTGGTTGTAGACGGCTACGGCGAGAACCTTCTTCGCGTCCTCCTGGCCGATCACGTACTCGTTTAGGATGCGGTTGATCTCACGCGGCTTTGGGAGGTCGTCCTCTTTGAGAACCTCTGGCCCCGAAAACTCCTCGTCAATGATCTCATTGCAAAGCTCGATGCACTCGTCGCAGATATACACGCCAGGACCGGCTATGAGCTTCCTGACCTGACGCTGGCTCTTTCCGCAGAAAGAGCACTGCAATTGGTCCGATGGATCCCTCATGCGCTTACGCCCTCCCCTGACTTCGCTCTTTTTGGATGATCTCCTTGCAGATAAATGACGCCATCGGGACCAGAGATCAGAGCCCCGGAACGCTTTGTCCGAGCGTTCCCCTGCTGATTTCGCAAACGTCTGATCTCAGTCCCTCCGGCTCGCGTTGCTTTCCTACCCTGTTTCCGCCGTGCGGTTACCGACGATGTTATCTATCATGCCGTACTCGACGCTCTCCTCGGGCCCCATAATGTAGTCGCGGTCGGTGTCGCGCTCGACCTTCTCGAACGGCTGGCCGGTGTTCTCAGCCAGGATCTCGTTCAAGCGCCGCTTAGTGCGGATGAGCTCCTCGGCGTGGATCTGCACGTCCGAAGCCTGCCCAGCAAGCCCACCGACGCTCGGCTGGTGCAAAAGTATCCGCGTGTTCGGCAGCGCGTTCCTCTTGCCCTTCGCGCCCGCCGCAAGCAGAAATGCGCCCATCGAGGCCGCCATGCCAAGAGCCGTCGTCTGGATATCCGCGTTGACGAACCGCATGGTGTCGTAGATCGCAAGCCCCGCCGAAACACTGCCGCCAGGCGAGTTGATGTACAGGTTAATATCCTGCTCAGGGTCTTCCCCATCGAGAAGCAACAACTGCGCCATGATGGCATTCGCCACCTGATCGTCAACCGGTGTTCCCAGGAAGATGATGCGATCCCTCAAAAGCCGCGAGTAAATGTCCATCGCCCGCTCGCCGCGCGGACTCTGCTCGATAACGTAAGGGATCACGCCGTTAATGTCGTAGCTCATTCCTTCTCTCCTTCGCTAGTTGTCTCCGCTGTCTCGACCGTGGCCTCAACGCGGGCCTCGCCCGCCTCAGGTTCCTGCTCGCCGGACGAGTCTTCCTCATCCTCTTCGTCCTCTTCCGGCATGGGCACCGCGACGGCGTTCTCGGCGAGGAAGCCGAGGGCGTTCTGCCGGGCCGTCTCTTCTTCGAGCAGCGCGTAGGTGCCGTTGGCGCGCATGGTCTCTGTGATGTCCTCCGCGCTCCGCCCGGAGTCCTCGGCGAGGTGCTCTATCTGATGCTCCACCTCGTGCCCGTCGGCCTCGATGCCCTCCGCCTCCACCACCGCGTCGAGCACCAGTTCCTTCTTCACGGCGTCGGCGGCATCGTCTCGGATACGGTCCTTCATATCATCGCGGCTCGCGCCAGCGAGCTGATAATACTGCTCGGCCTGCATCCCCTGCGCCGCCAAGCTCCGCTCGAAGGAGGCGACCATGTCATCGGCCTTCTCATCCACCATCACATCCGGTATCTCGACCTCGGCCTTCGCGGCGACGGCGTCGAGCACCCGCCCCCGGAACTCCGCGTCCACCCGTTCGTTGGCGGCCTCCTGCAATTGTTCACGGACGGCCCCCCGGAACTCCGCAAGCGTCTCGAACTCGCTGGCCTCTTTGGCGAACTCGTCGTCCAGCGGCGGGAGGTCGCGTTCCTTGATCTCCTTGACGTGAACCCGGAAGAGCACCGACTCTCCCCGCAGCGACTCATCCTGATAGTCCATCGGGAACGTCACCCCGAACTGCTTGCGCTCGTCGGCGTTCATCCCGGCCAAGTTCTCATCGAACTCCGGGAGCAACTCCCCTCCGCCCACCTCCATCATGTAGTCCTCGGCCTCCGCGCCCTCCACCGGGCCGCCGGCCAGCCGCTCGCCCTTGAAGTCCAGGATCACATAGTCCCCCTGCTCGACGGGCCGCCCCTCGACCGCCGCCAGAGTAGCGAACTGCCCCCGCATCTCCTCGACCTGAACGTCCACCTGCTCGTCCGAAACTTCGGTTTCCCTCTTCGGCACTTCCAGGCCCTTGTACTCTCCGAGGTTCGCGGCGGGACGCACCTCCACGGTGGCGGAGAACTTGAAGCCCTCTTCTTCGGAGATGGGATTATCGAACTCGATCTCCGGCCGATCAATCGGCCTGAGTTCGGTCTGCACCACGGCCTCCGAATACCAACCCGGCAGGCGGTCCTGAAGCGCCTCGTAGTAGATGTAGTCCTTCCCGAGATGGTTCTCGACGATGCGCCGGGGCGCTTTCCCGGGACGAAACCCCGGCACCCGCACCTTCTGGCCGAGTTCCCTGACTTTCGCCTCGACGCCCTTCTTTACGGCCTCCGGGGAGACCTCCACATCGAGGCGGAACTTGTTATCTTCGAGCTTCGTTACGTTCGCCGTCATACGCTCCAACTCTTCTCGACCACTGACTAAAAACCCCGGGAGTAGCGATGTGCGAGAGGCGGGATTCGAACCCGCACGCCCGAAGGCACTAGATCCTAAATCTAGCGTGTCTCCCGTTCCACCACTCTCGCTCGCCCTTCAATCCTTCTAAACCTGCGGCGGATTATAGCAGTAGCCCCGATCCTTCCGTCACGCACGCCCCTTCTTTACGCTACGGGCGCAAGCGTTCGGAACGCCATCCATCTTCGACCCACCGACGAAGCTACGCGAGGAAGCCCTCGCCGTCCGAGCATTCTTTCATCGGGACATGAGGTAAGTGGAGTTCGCGCCGAAGGCTCGGCGTCAGTCGCGGAAGTCCTGGAGGATGATCTCATTCTCCGTCTCGCTTGGTTCGAGCACCTCGCTGCCGTTTTCCAGGGTGGCAGGCGTTCCCTGCAACTGGGTGGCGGTCATCTGGGCATCGCGGCCGTGCTGGATGAGCAGCCGCGCCAGGGAGATACCGGCCTCCAGGCCCAAATCACTTTCGATGTTCTCATCTATGACCCGCACGTACTCGGGCAGCTTGATCAGGGATTCCCAACTCAAAGCTTGGCTGCGCAGCGCGGCCACGAGTTGCTGCTGGCGCTCGATGCGCTCCAGGTCGGCCCGAGGCGTCCCCCGGAAGCGGGCGTAAAGCAAAGCGTGGCGCCCGTCCAGAGTCTGCACCTCTCCCTGCTCCATCTTCCAGTTAGGCGGAAACTCGCTCTGCACTTCCAGTTCTACCCCGCCCATGGCGTCCACCACGTCCGTGAAACCGCGAAAGTCCACGATTGCGTAGTGGTGTATCGGCACGCCGGTAAAGTTCTCCACCGTCGCGCGGGCACGGCTTATCCCGCCGTACACGTAGGCTGAGTTGATCTTATCCTTCACCCCCGGCTCGGTCTCCACGTACATATCTCGCGGTATGGAGAGCAACTCCACCTCACCGGTTCCTGCTTCGATCTGGACAAGCATCATGGTGTCGGTGCGGGTCCTGTAGCCTTCGACCTGGTCTCTAGGCCGCCGGTCCACGCCCAGCACCAGAATGTTCATCGCCCCCTCCGAAACCTCTACCGGGGCCTCTTCCGGAACCTCTTGCTGCTCCGCTCCATCGTCAGCCAAGGCTACTTCGCCGTCCATCCCAGACGGCGCCGCGTTCTCCGGCGCGACAGAGCCGGACGAGGCAGAGCCGGACGAGGCAGAGCCGGACGAGGCAGAGCCGGACGAGGCAGAGCCGGACGAGGCAGAGCCGGACGCCGCATCCCGAGCTGTCTCGGATCTGACGGCCTCCCACGCATCCGTGCTGGTCTCCGTGGATATTGGGGCTGCGTCCAGGAAGGGTATTGCCCCCGCCCACGCCGCCAGCCCGAACGCGGCCACGAGCACCACGAACAACCCCATGCGACGGCGCCGGTACCGCCGGTACACATGTCGGGAATGTCGGCCGACACCACCGGGTTGTTGGGTTACGTTGTGGAAATCGCGCATATGCTCGTAAGTTTAGTCTTCAATGGCTCTGGAATCAATCGAGTCCCAGGAATATTTTTCCGCGAGAGCCGGGAAGGTCCGGTCGCTCGAAACGTGCTGAAGATGCGGTGCTCGAT
>JACDGB010000176.1 GCA_013815485.1 Rubrobacter sp. | reverse complement strand
GTAACGCGAGTTCTTTAAAGTTCCTGTCATGGCGGCCTGGTAGGCCGAGAGCCGGGGGGAATAAGGAGAGTGGAGATGAGGCGGACGGGTAGGGTTCTGGCGGCGGTAGTGGCGGCGGCGATGCTCTTTTCGGCTGGAACGGCCGTCGCGGCTGTTCCGGGCGCGAGTTCGAAAGGCACCTCTGGCAACGATATCCTCTCCGGCACCTGGAAGGTGGACGATTTCCGGGGCCGCGCCGGTGACGACACCATAAAGGGACGCGCCGGAGACGACTCCTGGTTGAACGGCGGCTTCGGCGACGACACCATCTACGGCGGGGCTGGGCACGACTGGATCCGGGGCTCCGCTCCCACAAACGGACACGACAACGGTGAAACGGGCTCAGACACCCTCCTAGGCGGCAAGGGCTCTGATTACATACTCGGCGGTCTGGGGGAAGACGAAATCCTCGGCGGCGACGGCTCCGACGACCTCTTCGATGGCGCTGGCGAGTTCGGCTCCGACCGGTCGGTGGACATGATCTACGGCGGCGATGGCGACGACACCATCGTCGCGGCGAGCGGCTCGAATGCCAGGGATATCATCGAGTGCGGCGACGGACGAGACACGGTACAAGCCGACCGGGGCGACGAAGTAGCCTCCGACTGCGAGAAGGTGTTCTACTAAACACAGCATCCACCCGCAGACAAACGAAAGGGATCGGGCCGCCAGTCCGGTCCCTTTTTCGTGGCCGTGATAGTGGAGCGCGGTCAGTTTCCGCAGCCTGCGGGATCGGATCCCGCGCATGACGCCGTTACTGGAACTCGCCGTGGTCCCAGGACTCCAGCCAGATGCGCTGCCGCAAGCTCTCGTGGTCCAGGGGCAACCCCGTCACCAGAGGGAGGAAGTAGATGGTGAACGCGAGCGCGATGACTACATACAAGACGACCATCCACGGTCCCCAACGCCGGTAGCCCCAGATCCGCGATAGCCAGTAAGACAGGGCTAGTAGGGCGAAGGCGTATGGCGGCAGGTAGTTGTACAGGTACGGGATGCGGGTGCCCGGTATCCACGGCAGCATTAGAATGGCGTATCCTATCACTATCGGAACGAGTGGATGGTCGGCCAATGGCTTCCGCCAGACTATGCGCCTTATCAGTTCGCCAAAACCTGCGAGGACGGCGAGCGTACTGCTCCACCACACGAACGGGTTGCCGATAGCCAGGAAGACGAGGTCTTTGCCCGCGGCGTTGGTCTCTTGGAAAAAGATGATCGGACGCCCCAGAAGCGGCCACGTCCACCACTGCGAACCCTCGCTATTCGGGACGGCCCGGCCCGCATTGCGGAGAGCCTGTTTGTGCCACTCCACCGCGTTCATCAGGGTATTCTGGTCCGTGAAGGTCTTGAAAGGCCCGGTGGGGTTCCAGATCTGCCCGGCGAAGACAACCAAAATATAGACCACCGCAGAGATGTACAGGCTAGCCACGAACGGCCGGAACAGCCCCTTGCGCCACAGAACATACCCGATAGGCAACGCTATCCCGAAGACAGCCCACTTGATAGCGATGGTCAATCCCAAAAGCAACGCGGGCCACACGAGCTGATCCTTCTCCTCCACCCGCAGCGCCGCGAGGAACGTCGCCAGGACGAAGAAAACTAGAATGCCGTCCAGCAGACCGGCGCGAGAATAGAGGATGAAGATGGTCTCCCCCGCGACAAAAGTGGCGAACAGGATGGCCGCGATCTTATCTTCGAAATAACGCCATGCGAGGACTGCCGCCAGGATCACCAGCGCGCACCCGAACACGGCGGGCATCAGCCGCCACCCGAGTGGATCATTCCCGAAGACGGCGATGCTCGCGGCCAGGATGAACTTGCCCAGCGGTGGGTGCAGGTCGAAGAACGGGATGCCCTTCAGGTAGTTGTTGGCGAAGACGGGGAAGTAGATCTCATCCCACATCTTCTGTCTTGGGAAGGTGAGGTTGAATACTCGCGCCCACCATCCCACCGCGAGCGTGATGCCGGCCAAGATCAGCAACACGCGATACGCCCAGATACTACGGTTCTCGGAGGAGGCTTTCACGCGCCACACCGTACTATTTTTGTCCACGCGCTGCCAGAAGATCGGGAGAGATTTCCTACCCCGGCGCGGTGCGCTCGCGCAGTACCATCGCCCGTCCCGCGAGGATGGTAGCCGCCGCGGCCAGGGCGATGCCTCCGCACATGAGCCATGCGGTCGAGAAGGAAGTCCCTTCGACCACGAACCCGAAGAGCAGCGGCCCGAGCGCGGCCCCGCCCGATGCGCCGGTCTGGGTGATGCCGGTGGCCGCGGCGGGGGAGCCGGGACTAGTCCTGACAACGGCAAAATTAAAGAGTCCGGGCCATCCCCATCCCGCCCCGAAACCAAGCACCGTCCCAACCACGAGCAGCGGTCCCGCCCCGGTCGCAAGCAACACGAAGCCCGTCGTCCCGACGCAGAGCATGGCCGCCACCAACCGCAATCTGCCGCCGCTCATCCCATCCGCGAGCCGCCCGAAAAGTACCCGGACGATGATGCCGCACGCGCTCCCGAAAGCCAGCAAGAGCCCGGCCGTCTCCACCCGCAACCCGGCCGCCACCGACGATTCCACGAGGAACGTACCCAGTGGCGTGGCCGCGATGGAGCCGAGCCCGATCCCGAACGCCAGCAAGACCAGCGACAATGGCCTTGCGTCGCCCACCCTCGCCTCCTTCGCCCGGTGAACGACGCCAGCCGTCTTCGCCGTCTCCGCAGGCACCATGAGCGCGACGGCCAGGGCCAGTACGGTGGCCCCGGCGAAGGCCCATCTCCATCCGAGGGTCACGGCGATGGCCGGGACGGCGAGGCCAGCGAGCAGGGTCGCGGCGGGGATGGCGGACTGTTTGATCCCAAACGACAATCCCTGCCGGTCTGGTGGAACTTCGCGGGCCAGCGAGAGGTGCGTCGCCGGATGGGAGACCGCGTTGGAGAGACCGCCGAGCACGAGGCACGCCACGAGCGCGCCCAAAGAGCTAGCAAGCGTGGCGATCCCCAGCAGCGAGACAGCGCTGCCCGAGGCGGCCAGACGCATCCCGCGGTGAGCCCCGATCCGCTCCACGAGCCGCCCCATGACCGTCGACGCCAACGACGAAGTGGCGAAGAACGCCGCCACCGCGATGCCCAGAGCGCCTGGACCGAAATCCAGGTCGGCGCGCACCTGCACCGCGAGACCGCCGGTCAGAAAAGGGGGCAGCATCCCCACCGTCGCAACCGCCACGGCCATGAGTATGGGACGGTAATCGAGGCTCGAATCAGGTGCTTTGGAGGTCACGCCAACGATGATAGCATGACCCTTCGCTCCCTCAGAGTGCCCTGACCATGCCTCCATCCACCAGGATTGCCTGCCCGGTGAGGTAGCTGTTGGACGGCGAGGCGAGGAAGGCCACTACCTTCGCAAACTCCTCCGGTGTCCCGTACCGACCGAGCGGTATCCGGGCCGCCATCTCCTCCCTGACCTCCTCGGTGGAGACGCCCCTGGCCTCTGCCTGCGAGGCGTCCATGCCAGCCGAACGGTCGGTCGAGATGCGCCCCGGCCCCACCGTGTTCACCAGGATGCCGTCAGGGGCCAGCTCGGCGGAGAGGCTCTTGGCGAGCCCGGCGATACCAGCCCTGAAGGTGTTCGAGAGGGTTAGGCCCTCGATGGGCTGCTTTATGGAGGAGGACGCGACGTTGACGATGCGTCCGCCGCCAAGTTCCCTCATGCTTGGCAAGACCGCCCGCACAGCCCGGACGACGTTCAGCAGGGTCAGCTCGAACGCGCTCTGCCACTCTTCGTCCCCGAAGTCCTCGAAAGTGCCGCCCGGCGGCCCACCGGTGTTGGTCACCAGCGCGTCCACGCCCCCGAACCGCTCCACCGTCTGCGTTACGAGACGTTGCACGTCTTCGCTCCGCGTCACGTCGGCGGAGAAATGGGCGACTTCGGCGCCGGTCGCTTCGTGGATTTCGGCGGCGGTTGCGGCGAGTGCTGATTCGTCGCGGCTGGAGATCACGACGTTCGCGCCCTCGGCGGCAAGCTCTGTCGCTATCGCCCGTCCGAGGCCCCGGCTCGACGCCAGCACCAGCGCGGTCTTGCCTTGCAGTCCCAGATCCATCCCAACCTCCTCACCGGGTCCGGCTCGAACCCGCTCATGCAACATTTTTCAACTCCTTCGCCTATCTCTAATGTTAGCCGAAACCCTAAGCGCCGCGAAAGGCGGTCCTGGATGATGAGGCTCGTAAGGAGAAGGTAGCAACGCTAGCATCCGTAAGCAACACCAAATAACAGCAAAAATCACTCATTTGTACGATGCGCGGCCATCTCCCGCCGTGCGACCATTGCTCTCACGACGGCATCGAGGAAGGATGAGACGACATGTATCAGAGAGATAGTCCTTTACACCCGCGACCGGTCCTTCCACTGCTGGCGGGCCAAACGCTTTCTCAGGCAGCAGGGCTACCGATTCGAGGGCGTTGACACGAGTGGCGACCCGAAGCTGCTGACCGAGATCTCGGATGCCGTTCACCATCCGGTGATGCTGCCTTACGTCTTCGTGGACCATCGCCCGGTGGGCAACCTCGGCGCCGTCAAGAACCTCCTCCGCTCGGGTAGCCTCGAACACCTGTTGCGGGACCGACTCTAGAACCCGGTCACCGCTCTGGGGAGGAGTCTGCTCTCCAGGCGCCGTCACGCACCCGGCGCATCCGCTCCGTTGCGGCTATCGTCTCGCTGTGCCAGAATCGCCCGGACGATCCGCTTGGAAGGAGACCCCATTGAACTTCGATCACTCGGAGAAGGTCCTCGCGCTTCGGGCGCGGCTCGAGGCGTTCATGGACGAGCACGTCTACCCGAACGAGAAGACGTACGCGGAGCAACTGAATTCCGCTGAAGACCGGTGGACGATACCCCCGGTCATGGAGGAAATGAAGGCGGAGGCAAAAGCCGCCGGACTGTGGAACCTCTTCCTGCCGGAGCCGGAGTACGGGGCGGGCCTGAGCAACCTGGAGTACGCGCCGCTGTGCGAGGTGATGGGCCGCAGCCCCATCGCGCCCGAGGTTTTCAACTGCAACGCCCCG
>JACDGB010000175.1:2043-5100 GCA_013815485.1 Rubrobacter sp. | reverse complement strand
CGGTGAGGACGAAGAGGCCGGTCCCGATGATCACCCCGATACCGAAGACGGTGAGATCCAGGGGCCCCAGTTCCTTCTTCAGTTGAAACTCGGGGTCCTCGGTGTCCCGGATGGACTGCTCGATGGACTTGGTGCGCATGATGCTCATAGGCCGCTCCCCCTGACTCTCCCTTACGTCCCCGCCCACTCGCGGATGGAGAGCATTGTAAAGGTTCGTGACCACAGTTTCCCGGCTCATCCGCCTGGGACGGGATGATCAGAACCCAGCGGCGGCTAACCTACTCTGGAGGGGCCGAAGCCGGGGCCGAAGAAGGTGCGTTTCTGGGCTGCGCCGCGGAAGGGTCTTCTTGTTGTGGCGCCGCCGAAGACGAGGCCGACGCCGACGAAGGGTCGTTTTGTGGTTCCGCCGAGGCCGAGGCCGACGAGGGCTGATCCTGGGGTTGAGCTGATGACGAAGCCGACGAGGGCGCTTGATCCTGCTGCCCTCCCCCGAAGAAGGGATTCTGCCCGTCGGAAGGTTTCCCGAACGGCGCGTTCTGAGCCCCGCCCCCGGGAGAAATCCCGGCATCCGAGCCGCCCAGTTTGACCGAAGGTCCGGCTCCGGTGCCACCGTAGCCGAGGGGATGTACGCCGGGGGTGGCGCCATAGGGACAATTGCTCCAGAAGCCGCACGAGAAGCTGTTGCCGATCAGCCGTTCGGCACCGTATATGACGGCCAGTCCGATAACGAACGCCACGACCGCGGCTATGAGGCCCTTTATCAGGATCGAACGCCGCCTGAGGTTCGGCAGCCGAGAGAACCATCCCAGTGCCGCCCGCATCCGCCCCACGGAGTTGTTCCGCAGGTCGGGACGATCCGGCACCTTAGCCGGTTCAGAGTAGTGCCGGACTTTACGCTGTTCCTTGCGCGCCCGGAGCCTCCCAGAGACCCCGCGGACCTTGCCCGTCGCGTTCTCCAGATATGCTTTCAGGATCGCCGCCCCGCCCGTGATGATCATGGTGGTCAAAGCGGCGCCGAGCAAAGTGCCAGCGACACCAAAGCGGGAGGTTACCGTGGCCGCCCCCGCCGACGCGAGGCCCGCAGCTATAATCCCGCTACTGCTAACTATGGGACCGGAACTGTCTGAAGTATCCCTGCTCATAGTTGTCTAATCTATCAGCCGCACAAACAGTTGCAAGGGCGAAATTGTGTTCTCTCCAACATTTTTCGATGGCTGTCTTCGACAGGTCAACCGGCGGCGGCGACTTCTGGCAAAAGGTCGCGCAGGAAGCTGCCCGTGTGGCTCTCCGCGACGCGCGCGATCTCCTCGGGGGAGCCGGTAGCCACGATCTCACCCCCCGCGTCCCCACCCTCGGGTCCGAGATCTATTACGTGGTCGGAGGACCGGATCACATCGAGGTTGTGCTCGATGACGATGACGGAATTGCCCGCGTCCACGAGCCGGTGCAAGATGTCCAGGAGCTTCTCCACGTCCGCGAAATGCAGCCCCGTAGTCGGCTCGTCCAGGATGTAAAGCGTCTTGCCAGTAGCCCGCTTCCCCAACTCGCTCGCCAGCTTGACCCGCTGCGCCTCACCACCCGATAGCGTCGTGGCGGGCTGCCCGAGCCGGACGTATCCGAGGCCCACGTCGCGCAACGTCACCATGCGCCGACTGATGGCTGGCACCGGCTCGAAGAACTCACACGCCTCGTCCACGGTCATTTCGAGGACATCCGAAATTGACTTGCCCTTGTACGTCACCCGGAGCGTCTCGGTGTTGTAGCGGCGGCCCTTGCAGACCTCGCATGGCACGTACACGTCGGGGAGGAAGTGCATCTCTATGCGGATTTGCCCGTCCCCCTTGCACGCCTCGCACCGCCCGCCCTTGACGTTGAAGCTGAACCGGCCCGGCTTGTAACCTCGGATCTTCGCCTCCGCCGTCGCCGCGAAGAGCTGGCGGATGTGGTCGAAGGTTTTGGTATACGTCGCGGGATTGGAACGCGGCGTGCGTCCGATGGGACTCTGGTCTATGTCTATGACCTTGTCCACGTCCTCGATGCCCCGCAACCCGGCGTGCCTTCCGGGGCGATGCTTGCCGCGGTTCACCTGATTGGCGAGGGCTTTGTAAAGGATCTCATTGACCAGCGTGCTCTTGCCAGATCCAGAAACCCCGGTGACACAGGTGAACACCCCGAGCGGGAACTCCGCGTCCACGCTTTTGAGGTTGTGCTCGCTCGCCCCGAGCACCGTCACGGCTCCGGTCGGTTCGCGACGCTCCTCCGGCGGCTCGACCCGGCGGCGCCCTGACAGGAAGTCGCCCGTCACGGAGCGTTCCTCCGCCTCGATGTCCTCGACGCTTCCCTGAGCGATGATCTCACCGCCATGCACCCCAGCCCCAGGCCCCACGTCCACGATGTAATCCGCCGCCCGAATGGTCTCCTCGTCATGCTCCACGACTATGAGCGTGTTCCCGAGGTCTCGCAGCTTCGTCAGCGTGTTCAATAGCCTCCGGTTATCGCGTTGATGCAGGCCGATTGATGGCTCGTCAAGGACGTATAGCACGCCCACGAGCCCGCTCCCGACCTGCGAAGCCAGCCGTATTCGCTGCGCCTCACCGCCGGAGAGCGTTCCCGCCGAACGAGACAGCGTCAGATATCCGAGGCCCACGTCGTTGAGGAAACCGAGGCGTTCACGGATCTCCTTGACGACCCGCTCCGCGATGATCCACTCTCGCGCCGTAAAGTCCACGGCCTCGAAGAAGTTCTGCGCGTCCCCGACGCTCATCTCCGTGAATTCGTGGACGTTCTTGTCCCCGACGGTGACGGCGAGCGCCTCGGGCCGGAGGCGGGCTCCCTTGCACTTCGGGCAGGGAACGTGGCTCATGAACTCTTCGATCTTCTCCCGCCGGTACTCGGAGTCCGTCTCCTTATAACGCCGTTGCAGGTTCTGCACGACGCCATCGAAGCGGGTCATGTACTGCCTGCGGCGGTTGTAGCGGTTGCGGTACGAGACATAGATGCGCTCCCCGCCCGTCCCGTGCAGGATGGTATTTCTATCCTCTTCCGGCAGATCGCGCC
>JACDGB010000175.1:0-2033 GCA_013815485.1 Rubrobacter sp. | reverse complement strand
TCAGGTCAATGCCGTACTTCTCGGAGAGCGCACCGAGAACGCTGGAATGGTACTCCGTCTGCGAACCCGACCAGGGTACGACAGCCCCTTCGTTGACGCTAAGGTCGGCGTTTGGGACGACGAGATCCGGATCAATCTCCAGCCGACTCCCGAGCCCGTCGCAGCGGTCGCAAGCCCCGTGCGGGCTGTTGAATGAGAACGTGCGCGGCTGTATCTCGGCGATACTCGCGCCGCAGTTGGTACACGTAAAGTTCTCCGAGAAGAGCATGGACTCGCTCCCCGAGCCGTTTCGTTCGACGGTCTCCACCTGGACGAGCCCTTCGGACAGCTTCAGCGCCGTCTCGATGGAATCGGTGAGGCGGCGTTCGATGCCGTCCCGGATCACGAGCCGGTCAACCACCACGTCAATGTCGTGTTTGTACTTCTTATCCAGATTCAGATCCACCGGCAACTCGTGTACCTCGCCGTCCACCCTGATGCGGGCGAACCCCTGCTCGGCGTACTCGTTCATCTGCTTTCCATACTCGCCCTTGCGCCCGCGCACCACCGGCGCCATGACCATGAAGCGCGTCTTCTCCGGCAACGCCAGCACCTTCTCGACCATCTGCTGCGGCGACGATGATGCCACCGGGAAGCCGCAAACATGGCAGTGCGGGCGTCCGGCCCTGGCGTAGAGTAGACGCAGGTAATCGTACATCTCCGTGACCGTGGCGACCGTCGAGCGTGGGTTGTTGCTCGTCGTCTTCTGGTCTATGGAGACGGCTGGGGAGAGGCCGTCTATGTGATCCACGTCGGGTTTGTCCATCTGTCCGAGGAACTGCCGGGCGTAGGCGGAGAGGCTTTCGACGTAGCGGCGTTGGCCCTCGGCGTAGATGGTGTCGAAGGCGAGCGAGGACTTTCCGCTCCCCGAAAGTCCGGTCACCACGACAAGTTCATCCCGCGGCAGCGAGACGGTAATGTCCTTCAGGTTATGTTCGCGCGCCCCACGGACGACGATGTGGCTCTCGGCGATCTCGCCCTCTCCTTCCGCCGCTCTGGCAAGTATACGGCCCCCTTCCCGGAGGCCAAGAGTCTTCTTCTGATGTTGCGTATTTTACCATTCACCGGTGAGCCTTCCGGGTGTCTTATTCACGCGCATCGCGCTCTCGTATATATTTACGTCCGTGTGCGCGCCCGAATACCGTCAGTCCATTCCGCTCATTTCATCCACCGGAGGTAGACCGTGATCCTGGGCGATCTCACCCTGGCATTGACCTCGGAGTTCGGAGGAAGCTGCCTCGTGGCCGGAGATTCCAACCGCCCCGTCCGAGGTCTGGCGGTGGATGAGTCGGCTGAAGGTTGGATCGAGAAGGGCGAGGCCGCCGTCACGAGACGCGAGACTCTGGACACGGATTTCCTGACCGGACTCCGCGAGGCCGGAGCTCCAGCCCTCATCTGGCGCAAGGATGGCGAACATCCCACGGATGTCGTGGATAAAGTGCGGGAACTCGGCCTCGGTCTCCTCGTCGTGCCGCCGGATGTGCCTCTACGAAAACTCCTCTCCATCTTCTCCACGAACGACGGGCTCCTGCTCCGTTCCCACGGCGCGGGCCGCGCCCTGCTTGAGAGCGCCGGGGCTGATTCCTCGATACAGGCCCTGACGAGCGAGATCTCCGAGATGCTCGACCGTCCCGTCGTGGTCGAGGATCCGGTCGGACGGCTGCTCGCCAGCGCCCCCGAACCACTCGGCGACTCCCCCGAAGGACTGGCCGCCATCCTGGAAGAACATAACCTGCGAGCCTCCAAAAGCTCTTCTGTGGACGAGACGCGGCGGGAGCGGCGCGACCGGTACGCCAGGCTCCCCGATGGTTACCTCTCGGTGCCGGTGGAGCGGTGGCGGGCGGCAGACCAAGAACTGTTCTGGACTCCCGTGGGGACGGGCGTGCCAGCCGGATACCTGTGGATGGACCTCGAAGACAAGCCTCTGGGGCCGGAGGACGTGGTGCTCCTGTACTGGGCGCGTCAGATCCTGGAGACCGAGCTCGGCAAGGAGC
>JACDGB010000174.1 GCA_013815485.1 Rubrobacter sp. | reverse complement strand
CATCGCCAAAGATACGCCCAACTTCATCGGGAACCGCCTCGGCTCCTTCGCCGGGATGCAATCGGCCACGTATGCCTTCGAGAACGGCTACGGGATAGAAGAGGTTGACGCCATAACGGGGCCGCTCATCGGTCATCCGAAGACCGCGACTTTTCGTCTCAACGATCAAGTCGGACTGGACATCGCCGTCGGCGTCTCCGAGAACCTTTACGAGGCTGTCCCCGATGATGAGTCCCGCGAAGACCTCAAGCCGCACCCGAAGTTGAAGGAGATGCTGGATAAGAACCTGCTCGGCAACAAGTCCGGCGCGGGTTTCTACAAGCGCGACAGGCGCGATGGCAAGACCGTCTTCGACGTGCTCGACCTGGATACCTTCGAGCATCATCCGGCCGAAAACCCGGAGATACCGCTCGCGCAGAAGGCCGGCAAGGAGCGTGACCTCGGCGCGAGGCTGAGAGCCATCCGCGAGACACCGGCTGAAGAGGACCGCCACGCCCGCTTCCTGCGGGACACGCTCCTGCCGTACCTGGCGTATGCGTCGCGGCGGCTGCCGGAGATATCGGATACCCTCGAAGATGCGGACCATGCGATGGAGTGGGGGTTCGCGCATCTGGCCGGCCCGTTCCGTACATGGGACCTGCTCGGCGTCCGCGGGACCGTGGATCACATGGATTCATTAGGCATCCAAATAGCTCCCTGGGTCAGGGAGATGCTTGACGGCGGCGACGAGAGCTTCTACAAGACCGAGGACGGACGGGAACTCCAGTTCAGCCCCGTCAGCAAACAGTACGAGCCGGTGCGCGAGGACTCGCTCATCATCTCGCTAGACAACTTGCGTGAAGCAGGCAAGGAGATCTCCCGCAACGACTCGGCGAGCATCCTCGACCTCGGCGATAGCGTACTCTGCCTGGAGTTCCACTCGCGAGGCAACTCCATAGACGAGGCAATCGTGGAGATGGGCAACGCGGCGCTGGAGAGGCTCGAAGAAGAGGACTGGACTGGGCTTGTCATCGGCAACGAGGGGCGCAACTTCTGCGTTGGGGCGAACCTGGCGGAGATCGGACACGCTGCCCAGAACGGCATGCTCGATGAGATCGGCAAGCGCATCGAAGCATTGCAAACCTTGCTCATGGGTTTCCGGTTCGCCTCCAGGCCGGTCGTCGCTGCGCCGAAGGGGCAGACGCTCGGCGGGGGGTTGGAGATCTGCCTCCACGCCGACCGGGTAGTCGCCGCCGGTGAGACGTACATGGGCCTCGTCGAGGCGGGTGTCGGCCTCATACCCGCCGGAGGCGGCACGAAAGAGCTGGCGCGCCGTCTCGTCTCCCCGCCGCTGCAAGCCGCCCCCGGCTCGCCCGCCTTGCCATTCGTCCAGAAAGCCTTCGAGACCATCGCCCTTGCAAAGACCACCACGAGCGCGCTCGAAGCCAAAGAGACGGGTTTCCTCACCGGAGACGACCGGGTAGTGATGAACGCCGACCATCTTCTCTCCGTCGCCAAACGCGAAGTCCTCGACCTGGCGGATGGCTACGCCCCGCCAGAGCGCGGGCCGAACGTCTACGCCTCCGGCAAGAACTCGCGGGCGGCGCTGGAGGTTGGCGTCAAGACCCTGCAATGGGGACGATGCGCCAGCGAATACGACGGCATAGTGGCCGGACACCTCGCCCGCGTCATAACTGGAGGCGAACTCTCCCTGGCCCAGTGGGTGACGGAAGATTACCTGCTCGGCCTGGAGAAAGAAGCGTTCCTGTCGCTCCTGGAAAACGAGAAGACCCACGAGCGCATCGCGGCCATGCTGGAGACCGGAAAGCCGTTGAGAAACTAGCTTGTCAGCGAGTCAGCAAAGAACAAGAGCTGACCGGCTGAAATGCTGACTCGCTGACAAGCGCGACCGAAGGGAGCAACAATGAAAGAGGCAGTAATAGTTTCTGGAGCCAGGACCGCCGTGGGACGGGCGCCACGGGGAACGCTGCGGGGGATGCATCCGGTGGACATGACCGCGGCCGCCTTGAGTGGGGCTTTGGAGCGGGCGGAGGGGTTGGACCCGGCAGACATCGAGGACATCATTGTCGGTTGCGCCATGCCGGAGGGGACACAGGGGTACAACGTCGCGCGGCTTGCTTCGCTGCGGGCGGGGCTGCCGGACATGGTGCCGGCCCAGACTGTGAATCGCTTCTGTTCCTCGGGGTTGCAGACTATTGCGTTGGCGGCGGAGAGGATCATGGTTGGACACGCGACTACCATCGTGGCTGGCGGCATGGAGCATATGTCCTCGACGCTCGAGATGCCGAATTTCTCGCCGAATCCCAAGTTGTTGGAGATCAACCCGGCGGCGTACATGGGCATGGGGTTGACTGCCGAGCAGGTCGTGCGTGAGTTCGAGGTGTCCCGCGAGGATCAGGATGAGTTCGCGCTCCGCAGTCACACGCTGGCGACGGAGGCCGTGAACTCCGGTGTGTTCGATGAGGAGATCGTGCCTCTCGACGTTGCGCTCGACTGGGTGGACGAGGCCGGGAATCCGCAGCATTTCGAGACGACTTTCTCGCGTGATGAGGGACCTCGGGACACGTCGGCGGAGAAGCTCGCCAATTTGAAGCCCGCCTTTCAGCAGGGTGGCACGGTGACGGCTGGCAACTCTTCGCAGAGGAGTGATGGGGCGGCGGCGGTCGTGGTGATGGAGCGCGAGGAGGCCGAGCGTCGGGGGTTCACGCCGCTTGCGAGGTTTGTTGGGTTCGCGGTTGGGGGGGTGAGGCCGGAGGTCATGGGATCGGGCCCACGGTCGCTATTCCGAAGGTGTTGAAGCAGGTGGGGATCTCACTGGATGAGATAGACCTGATCGAGTTCAACGAAGCCTTCGCGGCGCAGGCCCTGGCGGTCATCCGGGAAGTCGGCATGGACCTGGAAAAGACCAACGTACACGGCGGCGCGATAGCTCTAGGCCACCCGATGGGCGCGACGGGGACGAAGCTGACGGTGCAACTCATCCACGAGATGAAGCGCCGAAACTCACGCTACGGTCTCGTGACCATGTGCATCGGGGGCGGCATGGGCGCGGCTGGCATCTTCGAGAATTTGCAGAATTAGGCTTCGGATTTCAGCGGTCAGCCGACCGGAGGGAGTGATGTGACCGAACCTGAGTGGAACCATCAATATGTGGACGCGAATGGTATAAGCGTTCACTACGTCCGACATGGCGAGGGTCATCCGCTGATGCTGCTGCATGGGTGGCCCGAGTTCTGGTATACGTGGCGCAAGAACATCCCGGTTCTCGCTGAAGAATTCGATGTAGTCGCGCCGGACTTGCGGGGTTTCGGCGATACGGAGAAGCCGGGACTTCCTGATCCGCCAAAGAAGCTCCTCGGCGACCTCGTGGAGGATTTGCGCGGGCTCGCGGATGCTTTGGGCTTCGAGAGGTTCGGGGTCGTGAGCCATGATGTGGGTGCTTATGTGGCGCAGGGGTTTGCCAGGAAGTATCCCGAGCGTCTGAGTGGGCTGTTTGTCTTCGATTGTCCGTATCCGGGGATCGGGGACCGTTGGGTAGACCCGGATAGCGTGAATGAGATCTGGTACCAGACCTTCAACCAGCAACCCTGGGCCGCGTCGCTAATTGGAGAGAACCGAAAGACGTGTGAGATCTACTTCCGTCACTTCCTCGACCATTGGTCACATGAACCGGGGCTCTTCGATGAAGACCTCGACGTCTGGGTGGACAACTTCATGCAGCCGGGGAACTTGCAGGGTGGGTTCGATTGGTACATCGGGACGAATGATTCGAGGTTGGATCTCATCCGCAACGGCCCGCCCGAAATGCCGAAGATAGAGACACCCACGCGCATCCGATGGGGAGCGAGCGACAGCGTGCTCAAGGTGGAGTGGGCCGACCGGCTCGGGGACTACTTCGCGGACCTGGATTTCGCCCCGATGAGAGAGTCTGGTCACTTCGCGCACTACGAGCGGCCCGACCTCGCCAACCGCGAAATATCCAGCTTCTTCCAGGCGATGGCGTGATCGTCATCACTTCGGAACTCGCCACGTAGCCTAATGAGATCGAGCATTTCACCGGTGCCGAAATCCTTTACGAGCGTTTCTACAGGAGCAGGAGCGTGAGGAAGCCCAGATAGAGCACCGCGCCCAGTGCCACGGCGGCCTCGAAGCGCCAGTTCTTTTTCGGCCCGATCTCCAGCGGATGCAATCCCGAGAGCCGGGAGAGCATGGTGACGGCGCTGGAAAATGGCGTGAGCAGGATTGCGCTTTGCGCGCCGAGCAGGATCGCCGCCGCCCACAATGCCGGGTTCTGTCCACCATCGAGCGGGAAGGCCGTGTCTATGAGGAGCACCATCGGGATGACGTGTATCCCGGCGACGAAGCCGGCCGCCATCGTGAGCGCGAGCGTCGGCGCGACGAGGAAGGGGGGGAGAGTGGAGAGCAGGTTCCCAACGGGTTCGAGCGCCCCGAGTTGCGTGAGCGAGAGTACCAGCACGCCTGCCGACCCGAACAGGGCGAACTCGGCGTGCGAGGCCGTGAGTGAGTCGCGAGTCTCCCGCCCAAGACGGCGGGCAGGCGAGGATCCCCCCGTAAGTATGGTGGCGATGACCGAGATCAGGACGACGACAACGGCGACCGTGACGGAGATGGCGGCCGTAAGCGGTATCGTTGGAAGCAGCCAGTTGACGAGCGCGACCGCCGCGACCAGAACGACCGGATAGAGGAGCACCGCCACCGCTCCTCTGTCGAGTGGCACGGGCTCGTCCCGCACGTCCTCCGGTTCCTCCTTCTCGCGCTGGGCGAAGAAAAGGGTCGTTGCCAGGCCAAGCACTACGAACGGAAGCGTCAGGGAGAGGAAGCCCACGTAGGAGGCGCCGGTCAGCGTGATCGTGGTCGCGGTGAACACGTTGAGGTTGGTCCACAGCGGGGCGAAGGAGAAGGCCCGCCCGGCCCACGTCAGGGCCTCCACGCGCCCACGGGGAGCGGCGCGGCGAGAGACTATATCCACCAGCACGAACGCGCCCACGTCGAGGGCCGCCCCGAGCACATGCCCGATGCCGCCCGCCGTGGCGTTGGTCCCAAGTCCTCGCCGCCGAGCCGCCGCTACGAGGCTCCGGATT
>JACDGB010000173.1 GCA_013815485.1 Rubrobacter sp. | reverse complement strand
CGTTTGGCCTCTCCTTCGTGGCCTTCAACGTAGCCCTGATCGCCGCGGTCGCCATCGCCGGCTGATCCGCTTACGATCCCACGCGACCCCTCGAAGGAAGCTCTCAGGTCACCAGTTCGACCGGATCGCCCGCCCTGACCATTCCTTCCACCAGCACGGCGCAATAGACGCCGGCCAGGTTGTCGTGGGCCTGGGCGACCTGCCGGAGGACCTGGGGATCATGTTCTCCCGTGTCGGGGTCAAGGGAGATCATCTTGCAGCGCGGGTCGCGCTCCAGAATTGCGACCACCGCTTTGGAACCGACGCGCAGCGAACGACCGACGAACTCACCTTCAGCGAAGCCTTCCGCCTCCTCGAAGTCCAGATAGATGTTAGCCCGGAAACGCCGCCGGTCGAGTCCGTTTCCGAGCTCCTCGCCGATTTGATCCACGGTCTGCAAGGAGATCAGCGAGACGGGCCGGCAATCGGTCAGCGCCCGCTCCGAGCGCACGAGCGTGAGAGCGTGCTCGTCCCCAACGCCAACCCCTTCGTTGAGCATGCTCAACAGCTCTGGGTCTTCGACCGTGAGGGTCGTTCCCGAAGGGGTCAGGACATCCACGCTCATGTCCGCCGGATCCGCGTTCACCGGGTTGATGCCAGGCGCGATGCGCTCCGCCGCCGCCAGGTTGGGAGGCTGACTGGCCTTCTCTGGATGCCGGAACCTGGGACGATACCGGAGCATCTGCTCTTGTTCACGCCCCGTCAGGTATGGGAACCCCTTCGGGCTGGCCGGACTCCTGAAGGCAAAGTAGCGGTCGCCATAGACCCCGGAGAACCCCATGAAGGCTTCCTCCAACTCCTCGCCGCCCATGCTCTTGACCGGATAGCGCCACAGGCTATCCACCGTTCCGACGATACTCATGTCCAAACTCCTCTCCCTGAAACTCGTGCTTGCCGTTCGTGATTATTGCGAACCATCTAGGACGCTTCCACCGCGCCTTTCTGGAAGGGTGGGCTGACCACTATGGAGTCCTTCGTACTCTCCACTATGGGCGTCAACTCCACCTGCTCCAGCTGAGGCACCTCGAATTTGTCCAGCGTCTGCTGGAAGTCATCCATGAACGCCGTCCACTCTTCGTCGGTGATCATCAAGTGCCGGTGGGAGTCGCCCATGGTGCGCCCGGAATACGTCTGAGGTCCACCAGCCGCCCAACAGACCATCTCCGTGACGTAATACTTGAACCCCGATGGCGATACCCTGTGGTGCGCTTCGTCCACGCGGGGATTCGCGTTCAACCTATCGTCGACCATGATCCGATCTATGAAGTCATCGACGACGACGGCGATGTTGTACGCGCCCCCGAGCCTGTCGTAGAGCGTGGGTTCGCCCTGGCTCTGCATATACTCTCCCTTCCTCCCGTTTCCCCTGTGCGCCAACTATCGTGAGCATGATCACACTTCTCGAAGCCCGGCGCATCCCCATGCGCACCGTTTGCGCCATGTATTCGTAAATTTCCTGTTACTACTTCGTCGATTCCCACACTGCCGGAAAGTCCTCATTCGCCCAGCCTCGATGAACTGCGCCACCGGTGGGGGAATTTTCCAGCTTGCCGCCTCGGCCACCGGCAGTCCTCTGCGGTGATGCTAGCGGGGCGCGGACCAGGCCGCGGCGGCTCGCGTCTGGCCTGGAGATCATCGGAGGGGCGGGATCTCCGCGAGCCACCCCTTCGCCTCCATGACCTCCTCGTAGGTGAGGCCGTGTCCGATGTCGCGCCAGCGGAGGTCAACGTCCGCGCCGGCTTCGCGTAGGGTCTCGGCGAGACGTTCGGTGTTATCGGGTGGGATCATCTGGTCTCTCCGGCCCGCTGCTATGAAAACGGGCATCCCGGCGAGGTCGGGGGTGGTCTCCGGCTCGAAGGGGACCATCGCCCGGAATAACACCGCTGCTCTGAGCAACCCTGGATGAAGCAGCGTGAGGCTGGCGGCGATGTTGGCGCCGTTGGAGTATCCGGCGGCGACGAGCTTCGCGGGGTCCAACTCGTACTGTTTCATGGCGGCTTCGATGAAACCCGCCAGCTCGTGAGTGCGGAGCAAGAGGTCTTCGTGGTCGAAGACGCCCTCGGCGAGACGCCGGAAGAAGCGCGGCGCGCCGTGCTCCAGGGTCTTGCCGCGCGGGCTCAGGAGGGCGGCGCCTGGTAGGATCTCACTACCAAGCGGTATCAGATCGTTCTCGTCGCCACCCGTCCCGTGGAGGAGCAACAGCGTGACGCCCGACCCGTCGCCAGGCTCGAAGCGATGGACGAAACCCAGATCCTCGCTCATGCGCGATCTCCGGTCCCGGCAGGGAGATGGAGTGGAGGAAGAGCCTCTTCCAGATGTTCGCGGCGCTTCTCCAGCCAGGGCGGGAGCTTGAGGTGTCCCCCGAGTTCTTCCGGCGGCTCGTCCACGGCGAAGCCGGGCGGGTCGGTGGCGATCTCGAACAAGACCCCGCCAGGCTCCCGGAAGTAGATGGAGCGGAAGTAGTTGCGGTCGAGCACGGGCGTCACGTCGTAGCCTCGGGCGGAGACCTCCTCCCGCAGTGCGAGCTGTGCTTCCTCATCCGGCACCCGGAACGCGACGTGATGCACGGTCCCGACGCCCATCGCGCCCCTCGGGAAACCCGCCGCCCCGGAGAGGTCCACAATGTTTCCAGGCCCGCCCTCGCCAGTCACGAACCTTGTGCGGCCCTCCATCTCTTCCGCCTGCCGGAAGCCCAGTGTCCCGGTCATTAGTTGCGCGGTGCGCTCCGGGTCCTCGACCGCGAGGGTGACGTGATGGAAGCCGCGAATCGAGTCGTCGGCTGAAGTCGGCCCGTCTGCCCATCCATCGCGTGCGTCGTGGGCGGCCACGAGTTCCACGCGCAGGCCGTCGGGGTCTGAGAAGGTGAGGACCGTCTCCCCGAATCGGTCGCGGGGTCGCTCGAAGCGGACGCCGCCTTCGACGAGCCGCTCCGTCCAGTAGCCAAGAGAGTCAGCCGGGATGGAGAACGAAGTCGTGACGAGTTGTCCGGCCCCGATCCTACCCTTCGGCGCTGTCTTCCACGGGAAGAAGGTCATGATGGTTCCGGGGCTCCCCGCTCCGTCGCCGTAGTAGAGGTGGTAGGTCTCCGGGTCATCGAAGTTCACGGTCTTCTTGACCATCCGAAGACCCAGGAGGCCCGCTTGGAAGTCCACGTTGCGTTGAGGGTCTCCCGAGATCGCGGTGACGTGGTGTATGCCCGTAGTCCCAATGCTCCTCATGCCCGCTCCTTCCGAAAGATTCATCTACTCGACGCGCGGGCAGACGAGGACTGGTCCGCGCGAGGCCGTCACGACTTTAGTGGAGACGCTCCCCATCCGCGTGCGGCGCACACCCGACAGACCCTGGCTGCCGACGGCCACGAAGGACGGACGCTCTTCCCCCTGGACCGCCTCGAGCAAGACGGAGGCCGGGTAGCCGTCGGAGACTCGAATATCGGGTCGGCTCCCCAGGATTCCTTCCAGTTCGGTGGCCCGTTCCTCAAGCCGCGCCTCGTCGCGCTCGCGCATGTCCTGGATCTCCTCTCGCGCCTCTCCCTCCGGCATCTCCGGCAGGTCCGGGTGAGCGTAGACGAGCAGACCCCGTGAACCGTAGTGGCTCCCGATGCTCGCCGCCAGGTCTCCGGCGCGGCGGGCGTCGTCCGAGAAATCCTCCCCCATGACGATGCGGGATGGAGGCCACAGACTCTCTCCACCGCGTATTACCAGGACAGGGACGTGAGCGTGGTGGACGATCTCCTCGGAGTGGCTTCCCATCAGGATGCGTTTCACCGTGCCGAGTCCGCGGCTTCCAACGACCAATAACCCGGTCCCGATCTCGTCGCTCAGGGCAATTATCTCGTTGGAGGTGCGCCCTCCCCGGAGATGGGCCTGGGTCACTCGCCCGCCGGAATCCTCGATCTTGCCCACCTGCTCGTCGAGCTTCTCCTGTCCCTGCCGCCTTAGCTCCGCCTTCACGAACTTGTGGGCGAAACCGGGTACATCGGTCCAGACGTGGACGACGTGCAACTCCGAGCCCGACCTGTTCGCAAGGTCCAAAGCCGCCTCGGTAGCCCGGATCGCGTCTTCGGAGCCGTCGGTGGATAGTAGGATCCTCTCTGAAAAACCGTTCATTCGATCTCCTCTCCACGAACTGGAAATACTCTCATAATGGTACTCGTTCCCGAAACTGGCGGCGATAGAGGTCGGCGTAGAGGCCGTTTTTTTCCAACAACTCCGCGTGGGTCCCGCGCTCGGCGATACGGCCATCTCTGATAGCGAGGATCACATCCGCGCCCCTGATGGTGCTGAGGCGGTGCGCGATCACCACGCTCGTGCGCCCCTTCAAGAGCGTGGCGAGCGCGTCCTGGATGATGGCCTCCGTGCGCGTGTCTATGTTGCTCGTCGCCTCGTCCAATATCAGGATGCGCGGGTCCGTCAACACGGCCCGAGCGAACGACAGAAGTTGCCGCTGCCCCTGACTCAGCGAGCCGCCACCCTCCCCCAGAACGGTGTCGTAGCCGTCAGGCAATTCGGCTATGAAGCCGTTGGCGTCAACGGCGCGGGCCGCTGCCTCTATCTCCTCGCGGCCCGCGTCGTCCAGGCCGTAGCCGATGTTCTCCGCGACCGTGCCAGAGAACAGAAACGGCTCCTGGAGCACGATCCCGATGTTCCTCCGCAAGTCCTTGCGGGCGAAGGCGCGAACGTCGCGGCCGTCTATCCGGATTCCTCCTTCCGTCGCGTCGTAGAAACGTGGGATGAGGCTCGCGATGGTCGTCTTGCCAGCGCCGGTCGGGCCGACGAGCGCCACGGTCTGTCCCGGCTCCACCTCGAAGCTAACGCCGTGCAAAACGGGACGGCCCGGCTCGTAGGCGAACGCAATATCTTCGAAGGAGATGCGGCCTTCGGGGATGCCGGTCTCTTCGGCCTCCGGCGGGTCGGGAGGTTCTGGGTCCTCGTCCAGGATCTCGTAGATACGCTCCGCGCCGGCGAGGGCGGATTGGGCCTGGGTGTAGACCTGGGAGACGAGCTGTATCGGACGGAAGAACTGCTGCACGTAGATCAAAAACGCCGTCAGCACCCCGACCGAGAGTG
>JACDGB010000172.1 GCA_013815485.1 Rubrobacter sp. | reverse complement strand
GCGTTCGAGAGCGTTGGTCAGGTAGATCAAGGGCAGGCAGATCATCAGGTAGATCAGGGCCGCCGCCGTCAGCGCGGAGGAGTTGAACGTCTGAGATTGAATCTCCTGGGCCGCCCTGAGGAGTTCGACGAGCCCGATCACCGACACTAACGAGGTGTCCTTGATCAGCATGACGAACTCGTTGGTCAGGGGTGGTATCGTCCGCCGGAACGCCTGTGGCACGATGATATGGCGCATCGTCTGGGCGTAGGTGAGGCCGGAGGCTCTTCCCGCCTCCATCTGGCCTTTATCTATGCTCTGGATGCCGGAACGAAAGATCTCCGCGACGTAGGCTGCGCTGTTCAGCGAAAGCGCGGCGAGCCCGGCGAAGAACAGGCTCTCCCATCGGAAGCCCACCGGCGCCACGGAGAAATAGATGATCGTGATCTGCACCAGAAGCGGCGTGCCCCGGAAGACATCTATGTATAACTGCGCCGGAAGACGCAGTACCGGGGAGCGGGAAATCTTCAGGAGCGCGAGAAAAAGGCCAAGCAGACCGCCAAAGACCTCGGCGAGCAAAGCCAGCGAGATCGTCACCAGTACACCTTGCAGGATCACATCCCACTCCGAGGCCACGACCCCGACGTCCAGATAGGTGCTCACGAGTTTTCCCGGACTGAAGTCCTCCGGATTGATGGTGAACGGAGGCCACTCTAGCTGCATCCCGCGCCTCCCTAGCTACCGTCCTGACTAACTACGGAATCCTCTCCGGCTCCTCATCGAACCACTTCACGTAGATCTCCTCGTAGGTGCCGTCTTCCTTGACCTCGGCTAGCGCCTCGTTGACCCGCGGGATCAACTCGCTGTCTGTGGGGAAGGCAATGCCATACTGCTCGCCGGTCGGGATATTCTGGACGATGTCGAGCGCGCCGCCGCTCTGGGATGCCCGGTCGGCGGAGACGGGGAAGTCGTTTATGATGGCGTCCACCTGCCCATTCTCCAGCGCGTTGAAGGCATCCGTTATGGTGTTGAAGGTCCTGACATCCGCTACGTCCCCCTCCTCTTCGAGTTGCGTGGCTTCGTCTGCGCCGGTCGTGCCAAGCTGGACGCCCACCGTTGCTTCTCCGAGGTCGCCTGTGTTCTGGATGTCGGAGTTGCTCTGTACCATGAGCGACTGATCCGCGTTGAAATACGGCTCCGAGAAGTCGAACTGCTCGTCTCGCTCGGGGGTTATGGTCGTGGCCGAGATGGCCATTTCGAACTGCCCGGTGCCGAGGCCTTGGATGAGTGCATTGAAGTTGACGTTCTGGTATTCGACTTCGAGGCCAGCCCTCTCGGCGACCGCGTTCATCAAATCTATGTCGAAGCCGGTTGGCTCGCCATCCTGGTTGAACTCGAACGGCGGATAGGCGATGTCCGAGGCGACCGTGATCGGCTCCGTCTCCTCGCCGCCGTTTCCTCCGCCCTGATCTGAACCGCCTCCGCCGCTACATGCCGCCGCGAACGCCGCGGTCAATGCCAGCATCGCAAAGATCAACGCCAACCTAAAACTATTCTTCGTATCCCTCAACGTTCCGTCCTTCCCAGTGATGACCGCCGCTCCTTCCACAAAGCTCGTTACGGACAAGTCTATAGCAGAGAGCGCACCGTTCTTGCAAGTCTGGCGGCGCTGGCGGCAGGGCGAGGCTCGTTGACCGGGCGTCGGAGCGCGTGCTACGTTGGCGATGCAAACGGGTGAAGGAGGATGGAGTTGGGGGATCTCGAAACAGGAACGGCGCGTTCCATCTCCCACGCCATCGAGGCCAGGCGCGAGAGCGCGGTGAAGTTGCTGCAAAAACTGGTGCGCGTCCCTTCGGTCACGGGCGAGGAAGGCGCCGTCCAGGAAATCGTCGAGGCGGCGTTCCGGGAGCGCGGTCTGGATGTTGACCGCTGGGAGGCGACGCGGGAGGAGATCTCCCCTTACCTCGACCACGTCGGCGAGCAAGAGACTTTCGAAGACCGCCCGAACGTCGCCGGGGTGAGGACCGGGATCGGGGACGGACGCTCAATCCTACTGAACGCTCACATGGACACGGTCGCGCCTGGAGATTCGGCGACGTGGACTCGCGGGCCGTTTTCGGGGGAGATCGAAGGCGACCTCCTCTACGGACGCGGCTCGTGCGACATGAAGGGCGGCCTCGTCACCCACCTCATTGCGCTCGATGCTCTCTCGGACCTCGGCATCCGGCTTCGGGGCGACGTGACGGTGGCCGCGACGGTCGGGGAGGAGAGCGGCGGTCTTGGCGCGCTCTCGACCGTGCTGCGCGGATACCGGGTGGACGCGGCGCTCATCACGGAGCCGACCCGCCTGCGGCTCGTCCCGGCCCAGGGAGGCTCTCTCGTGTTCCGCCTCACCGTCACCGGACGCTCCGCCCACGCCGCCGTCCGTGATGAGGGCGTCTCCGCGCTGGAGAAATTTATTCCCATATTCGAGGCGTTGCGGACGCTGGAGCGGGAACGTAACGCAACGCTCTCGCATCCGCTTTATGACGGGATATCTAACAAGGTTCCCATCAACGTCGGCGTCGCGCGGGCGGGGAACTGGGCCTCGACGGTGCCCGAGTCGCTGGTCGCGGAGGTGCGGGTCGGCCTCATTCCTGGCGAGGAAGTCGAAACTTTCTGGGAACTCGTCGCCGAACGCATCGCATCCGTCGCGGCCCGGGATCCCTGGCTACGCGAGCATCCGCCGGGGATCCAATGGTTCGGCGGCCAGTTCGCCCCGGCGGAGGTCCCATCGGGAGCCCCGATCCGCGAGGCGATAATGCGCGCCCACGAAATGGCGACCGGCGAGCAGCCCGCCGTCGAAGGCGTCCCTTATGGCGCGGACATGCGCCTCTTTATCCGCTTTGGGGGGATGCCGTGTGTGATGTACGGGGCGGGCGACGTGCGGGTGGCCCACGCCCCCGACGAACACATAAGCGTCACGGATCTGCTGACGGCGGCGAAGACCGTTGCGTTTCTTCTGGCGGACTGGTGCGGCGTGGCGAGGGAGGTGGTTTGACCGGGGTGCGACAGGTAAATACAATCCATATCCTGTTGCCTTTGCGGCATATATCGTTGGTGGGAGGAGAGGGGCAGGATTTTGGAGACACCGGGCGCGCAGCCGACTATTACCCCGAACGCCGCTGGTCAGCAAGAGGAGCTCGAGCGCGCGATCACCGCGCCGCTGCTGTTCTTTTACGTGTTGGGAGACGTGCTCGGGTCGGGGATATACGCCTTGATCGGGGTGATGGCCGCCAGCGTCGGTGGCGCATTCTGGACTTCTTTCGTCGTCGGGGTGAGCGCCGCGATGCTCACCGGCTTCGCCTACGCCGAACTCATCACCAAATATCCGCATGCGGCGGGCGCGGCCCTGTACGTGAGCCGGGCATTCGGGAACCGCTTCCTGACGTTCTTGATCACGTTCTGCACCGTGGCCGCGAGCCTGGCCGCGACGGGCGCTCGGCGCTGGCGTTCAGCGGGTACTTCGTGGAGCTTGCGCGGAGCGTCGTGAACGTGCCGCTGATCGTGGCCGCGCTCCTCTTCGTAGTCGTTCTGGCGTACGTCAACTTCCGCGGCATCTCCGAGTCGGTAAAAACCAACCTCGCTATGAGCATCATCGAGCTAACCGGCCTCGCGCTAGTGCTCTTGATCGGGGTCGTCGTACTCTTCGGAGGCGACGCTAACCTTAGCCGGCCCTTCCAGTTCAACGAGGGCAACCCGGCGCTACTCGCGCTCACCGGTGCCGCGCTCGCGTTCTTCGCCATGACCGGTTTCGAGAACGCGGCCAATGTCGCCGAGGAGACTCAGAACCCGAGCCGTGTCTACCCGCGGGCGTTGCTTGGTGGCATGGCGACAGCGGGGCTCATCTACCTGGTCATCGCCTTCGTCGCCTCGATGATTGTGCCCACGGGACAGCTCGCGGGTTCGGAGGTGGCGCTCCTGACGGTTGTGCAAGCGGGACCGATACCGTTTCCTGGTTGGCTCTTCGCTATCATCGCTTGCGTGGCGATCACGAACACCTGTCTGGTGTCCCTGATCACGAACTCCAGGATCATGTACGGGATGGCGAAGGAGGGCATAGTGCCGCGTATCTTCGCCCGCACCCATCAGTCGCGCCGCACGCCGCTCGTAGCCATAATCTTCACCACGATCATCGCCCTGATCATGATCGTCGGCGTCGGGGAGGCGGGCGTGAACACCCTCGCCAACGCTACCGTCGCCTTCTTGCTCGCGGTCTTCGCGCTGGTCTGTCTCTGTGCCCTAGTGCTGCGCCGCGATAACCTGGACCACGAACACTACACCGCCCCGACCGCGCTCCTCGTCCTCGGCGTGGTGGTCAACGTCGCGCTGCTGCTGTACGTCCTGGGGACCGACCTTCAGGGCCTTATTGCTGGCGACGTTACGATCCGGTCGAGCGTGATCCTGGTGTGCCTCGTGATGCTAGTGGTTGGCCTCGGACTCTACTTCGTCAACAACCTGGCCCAACGCAGGCTGGACTCGTCCCGCGACGGAAGGGGAGGATCATGACCCACGTACTCGTCGCCACCGATGGCTCGGAGCAGTCACTCAAGGCCGCTCGGCACTTGCGCTCGCTCCTGGACCCGGCCTCGTTAGAGAAGGTCAGCATCATAGCCGTGGTCCGACCTCTCGCCGCCGTCCCTTTCGCCAGTGACTTCGGCGAGGAGGCCCATGCAGCGCATCAGGCGGAGGTGGACCCGGCAGGCTACTCGTTCCAGCAGGCGGCCAGGAAGGCCGTTGACCGCGTCGCGGAGGAACTGCGGGAAATGACCACCAACGTGGACACCATGGTCCGCGCCGGTACCCCGGCGGACCAGATCGTACGCGCCGCCGACGAACTCGAAGCCGACCTCATAGTCATAGGTGGCCGGGGCAAGGGCGCGATGGAGGCCATAGTCCTCGGCAGCGTCGCCTACCGAGTCCTCCACCACGCACCTTGCCCGGTACTCGTCACGCGCTAGAGAACGAGGCGAGCAGCCGGTCGTTCTCCTCCGGGCCGCCGATGGTGACCCGGCTCCACCCAACGGGATACCCGAGAGCCTCGCCCTCGCGCACCAGCACTCCGGTCTTCTCGAAAGTTTTCGGACCCGCGCC
>JACDGB010000171.1 GCA_013815485.1 Rubrobacter sp. | reverse complement strand
GACCCAACCTCCGGCATGACTCTCGGCCAGGCACTCAAGGCGTCGGATATCGTCGGCAGCGGTGGCGAGGCGAAGATCCTGATCCAAGCCGGCGATGTGCGGGTGAACGGGGAGATCGAGACCCGCCGCGGCCGGAAACTCCAGAAGGGAGACGAAATCGAAGTGGGTGAGGAACCCGAACGGATACAGGTCCGTTGACCCCATACCTGCGCGCCCTGCGACTAGTCAACTTCCGCAATTACACCAACGACACGGTGTTCCTAAAACCCGGACTGAACATCGTCGCTGGCGACAATGCCCAGGGAAAGACGAACCTCCTGGAGGGGATCTCGTTCGCCGTCACCGGGTCTTCTCCCCGCACCCCGAACGACTCCGAGGTCGTGAACTGGGATGCGAAGTTCGCCCGCACCGAGGCCCGCATCGCCATCGAGGGCTCCGACGCCGAACGGAAGGTTGCCGTTGGTTACGCTCCCGGAGAGAAGAAACGCCTCAGCGTGGACGGCGCGACCGCTCCATCCCTGGCGCACTACGCTGCCGGCGGGGCCGGAGTGCGAGCCGTCAACTTCTTCCCTGACGATATCCGGATCGTCAAGGGCGCCCCATCCGACCGGCGAGAGTTCCTCGACGGCATCCTCTCTTCCCTGCGGCCTTCATACGCCCGAGCCGTGAATGAATACGCCAAAGCCGTCCAGCAACGCAACCAGCTCCTCCGGCGAATCCGGGACGGCTTCTCGTCCGAGCGAACCCTCGCTACCTGGGACCAGAAAGTGGTTGACCTCGGCGAACAGGTCCTCCAGGGCCGCGATGTGGCCGTGCCGGTCCTCGATGAACACTTCGCTTCGTCTCTAAGGGCTCTGTACGGCCCGGAGAAGGCCGCAATCCGCTATTCGCATAGTGCATCTCCAGATGGGTACGCCGAGGCTCTCAGAGAGGCGCACAGCGCGGACATCGAGAGGGGGACTACCTCCATTGGGCCGCACCGGGACGACTTCGAGGTGTTGCTTGGCGGGGTGGATTTGACGACGTTCGGGTCTCAGGGGCAGCAGCGGCTGGCGACACTCGCGCTCAAGTTCGCGGCGAGGGACCATGTGCGGGGGGCTGTGGGGGAGGACCCGATCCTGCTTTTCGACGACGTGATGAGCGAGCTCGACGGACGCCGCCGGGAATTCCTGGCCGGGTATTTCCTGGAGAGCACCCAGGCCGTCATCTCCACCACGAACCTCGAATATTTCGATGAGGAAATACTCCGCCGGGCAAACGTCATACGCATCTCCGGTGGCGCGGTCACGGAGAACGTCGCAGGGTAGCCAAGTGTCCCTTGAAAGGCTTAAATAAGCCGCAAAACCGCGATCCCACAGTTGGGAAAGCGTACAAGGTGTGTTACAATCTCTGGGTGCAAATCTATTCCAAGAAATACGGTTCGCGTGTTTTATTCGAGCAAGAGATGAGGAGGGTCCTCTTTGGGGACTAAACAAGTCAGCAAGCATTCTGAAAGCACCTACGGCGCGGAATCCATTCAGGTCCTCGAAGGGCTCGAAGCCGTCAAGCGGCGGCCAGGAATGTATATCGGATCCACCGGTCCTCGGGGGCTTCATCACCTCGTATGGGAGATCGTTGACAACTCCATTGACGAGGCCCTGGCGGGACACTGCTCGGAGATATTGGTGACCGTCCATGCGGACTACTCGGTCTCCGTGACGGATGATGGGCGTGGGATGCCGGTGGGGGAGATGGCGAAGTATGGCAAGTCCGCCGCCGAGGTCATCATGACCACGCTGCACGCTGGCGGCAAGTTCGACGGGCAGGGTTACAAGGTGTCCGGCGGGCTGCACGGCGTGGGCGCTTCCGTGGTGAACGCGCTTTCGGAGTGGCTGGAGATCGAGGTTCGGCGCGAGGGACATTTGTGGAGCCAACGCTACGAGCGCGGCTTCCCGCAAGGCGACATGACGAAGGACCGCGAACTCGAGAAAGGCGAGGGGAAGGGGACGACCATCAACTTTTCGCCGGACCCGGAGGTTTTCACGGAGACTCGCGAACTGTCGTTCGACACGCTCACGCGGCGGTTCCGGGAGTCGGCGTTTTTGAACAAGAATTTGAAGATTCGTCTCGTGGACGAGCGCGAGGAAGACCGGGACGTCACGTACCAGTACGAGGGCGGAATCAGGGACTTCGTGGCGCACATCAACGACTCGAAGGATCCGGTCCACAACACGGTCTTCTACATGGAGCGCGAGGAGGAAGCCGGCGCCGTCGAGGTGGCGTTGCAGTGGAACAACGGTTTTCAGGACTCCGTATTCTCGTTCGCCAACAACATCAACACGCACGAGGGCGGGGCGCATCTCTCCGGCTTCCGCTCGGCGCTGTCGCGCACGATAAACGCTTATGCCCGGCAAAAGGGACTCCTCAAGGAGAAGGAGGAGAGCCTTACGGGCGACGACATTCGTGAGGGTTTGGCTGCGGTAATCTCCGTGAAGCTCTCCGAGCCGCAGTTCGAGGGACAGACCAAGACCAAGCTCGGGAACACCGAGGTCAAGGGTCTCGTGGAGACATCGACCAACCGGTTCCTCGCCGAGTTCCTGGAGGAGAAGCCCGCCGAGGCGAAGGCGATCATAGGCAAGGCCTTGCAAGCCGCGCGCGCTCGTCAGGCGGCCCGGAAGGTGCGCGACACCATCCGCAAGGGCTACCTCGAAAGTTCGACGTTGCCTGGCAAGCTGGCGGATTGTTCCAGCAAGGACCCTGCTCGTAGCGAGTTGTACATAGTCGAGGGAGATTCGGCTGGCGGTTCGGCCAAACAGGGGCGGGAGAGAGGTTTCCAGGCCATATTGCCATTGAAGGGCAAGATCCTCAACGTCGAGAAGGCCAGCATGAACAAGGTCCTCTCCAACGTGGAGATACAGGCCATGATCTCCGCCATCGGGGCCGGAGTGGGGGAGACCTTCGACATCGGAGGCGCACGCTACAACAAGATCATCATCATGACCGACGCCGACGTTGACGGAAGTCATATCCGCACACTCGTACTTACGTTCCTTTTCAGGAACATGCCGGAGTTGATCGAAGCCGGCTACGTCTACATCGCACAGCCGCCGCTCTTCAAGGTGACGTACCAGCGCAAGGACTACTACGTCTACAACGAGCCGGAACTCCAGGAGACCTTGACGCGGTTGAACGCCAACGGCAACGCCAGCATCGGTCGCTTCAAGGGCCTCGGGGAGATGAACCCGAACCAACTCTGGGATACCACGATGGACCCTCAGTACAGGACGCTCTTGCAGGTGACGGTTGACTCGGCGGCGGTCGCTGACGAGTTGTTCACGGACCTCATGGGCGACAAGGTCGAGCCGCGCAAGCGGTTCATCGAGGCGAACGCCCGACTGGTCAAGAACCTGGATGCCTAGAGGCAGGAGGGACATCTGAACATCAGAAACAACATGACGAGGGAATACGATGCTCGATAGTTTTTCGGGGAACATAAGGCCACATTCGATAGAGGATGAGATCAAGGACTCGTTCCTCTCCTACGCGATGAGCGTGATCGTCTCTCGCGCTCTCCCGGACGTGCGAGACGGCCTGAAACCGGTCCACCGCCACGTACTCTACGCGATGCATGACCTGGGCCTCCAGCCCAACCGCCCGTACCGCAAGAGCGCGACGGTCGTCGGCGAGACCATCGGTAAGTACCATCCGCACGGCGACTCGGCGGTCTACGATACGCTCGTGCGGCTCGCGCAGAACTTCTCGATGCGCTACCCGCTCGTTGACGGGCAGGGGAACTTCGGCTCAGTTGACGGCGACCCCGCAGCCGCCATGAGATATACGGAAGCCCGCATGACCCGCATGGCGACCGAGATGTTGCGGGACATCAACGCCAACACGGTGGACTTCGAGCCGAACTTCGACGAGAGCCTTCGCAAGCCATCGGTGATGCCGGCGCGCTTCCCGAACCTGCTCGTCAACGGCTCCGACGGCATCGCGGTCGGGATGGCGACCAAGATCCCACCTCACAACCTAAATGAGGTCATTGACGCCACCGTGGCTCTCATAGATGACCCGGAACTCGACGACGCGGCGGTCGCAAAGTACATCAAGGGGCCGGACTTCCCGACTGGCGGAATTGTCGTCGGGCTGCGGGGCATCAGAGACGCCATCGAGACCGGACGCGGCTCGGTGCGGGTGCAGGCGAAGGCGCACACCGAGCAGATGAAGGGGAACCGCACTCAGATAGTCGTCACGGAGATCCCGTATCAGGTGAACAAGAGCTATCTGCTACAGAAGATCGCCGAGCTGGTCAAGGAGCGCAAGCTCACCGATATCTCCGACCTGCGTGACGAGTCGGATCGGAACGGCATGAGGGTCGTGATCGAACTAAAGCGCGAGGCCGTGCCGAAGGTCGTCCTGAACAACCTCTACAAGCACACCCAGATGCAGAACAGCTTCGGGGTGAACCTGGTCGCGCTCGTTGACGGAGTGCCGCGCACGCTCTCGTACCGGCAGGTTCTCAAGTACTACGTGGCGCACCAGTTCGATGTGGTTACCAGGAGGACGCGCTACGAGTTGGATCGGGCGGCGGCGCGGGCGCACATTCTGGAAGGGCTCCTGATCGCGCTCATCAACCTCGACGAGGTCGTGGCGACGATCCGAAAGAGCCGGAGCGTCGAAACCGCCCGCAACAACCTGATGAAGACCTTCAAGCTCTCCGAGCGTCAGGCGCAGGCGATCCTGGACTTGCGTTTGCAGCGTTTGACCGCGATGGAGCGGCAAAAGGTGGAGCAGGAACATCGAGATCTGAACGAGAAGATCGAATACCTCGAAGGCGTTCTCGCCGACGACGACAAGGTTTACGGGATTATCAAGGCGGAGCTTGCCGAGGTCAGGGCGGCTTATGGCGATGAGCGGCGGACGGCGATCACCGCCGAGGAGGGCGTGGACTTCGAGATCGAAGACCTCATCGCCGAGGAGGAGATGGTGATCTCCATCTCCAACGGCGGCTACCTGAAGAGCGTGCCGGTGAACACGTTCCGCAAGCAGGGCCGGGGCGGGGTCGGCGTCGCTGGGATGGAGTTGAAAGAGGGCGACTTCATCGAGCATCTCTTCATCACCACGACGCACCATTACATGCTCTTCTTCACCAACCGGGGCAAGGTGTACCGC
>JACDGB010000017.1 GCA_013815485.1 Rubrobacter sp. | reverse complement strand
TGGGATAGCTTATCCGGATTACCGGGTTTCGCCTGGAGAGAGGGTGGATCTGGCATCCGTGGATGCGGGTCAGTCCGAGGGATACACCAGGAAAAAAGATGTGCTTGGAGAGTTAGAGACGCAGCGCAGGCGCATCCAGGATTTGCAGGGAAAGCTGTACGCGGAGAACGAGAAGGGGCTTTTGATCGTTTTGCAGGCTATGGACACGGGCGGGAAGGACGGCACGATCAAACACGTCTTCTCCGGCGTGAACCCGCAGGGGTGCAGGATCTCCTCGTTCAAGGCCCCGAACCCGGAGGAGCGCAACCACGATTTCCTGTGGCGCTACCACAAAAGCGCGCCCGCCCTCGGCCGCATCGGCATCTTCAACCGCTCCCACTACGAGGACGTACTCGTGGTGCGCGTCAAGAACCTCGCGCCCGAAGAGGTCTGGCGGCCACGCTTCGAGCTGATAAACAGCTTCGAATACAACCTGACGCAGAACAACATCTCGGTCATCAAGTTCTACCTGCACATCTCCAAAGACGAGCAGAAACGGCGGCTCGAAAGCCGTCTCGCCGATCCGGAGAAACGGTGGAAGTTCTCCAGCAACGACATCAAGGAGCGAGCGTACTGGGACGCCTACCAGGAAGCCTTCGAGGACGCCATCGCCAATACCTCGACGCAGCACGCGCCCTGGTACGTCGTGCCGGCCAACAAGAAATGGTACCGAAACCTCGTCATCGCCCGCGCCATCGCCGATACCCTGGAGGCGATGGACCCGCGCTTCCCGCAATCGGAGGCGGGCCTTGAGAACATCTCCATACCGGACTGATCCGGAATCCGAGGCGATCGAGCGTGGGATCTAGCCTTCGGGCTCCTCTCCCTTTTGCGAAGTCACCCGGATGACGACTCGCGCCACGCGGGGACCATCGGTCTCTTCGACGCGCAGGGTATGGCCGTCGAGGGATACCTCGTCGCCGGTCTTGGGGGCGCGACCGAGCTGGCCGAGGACGAGGCCGCCGATGGTGTCGAAGTCCTCGCTTGCCAGGCCCGAGCCGAGGGAGTCGTTGACGACGCCGATGGGGACGCGCCCGTCCACGGAGTAGGAACCGTCTTCGAGATGATCCACGCCCGGTTCCTCTTCATCGAACTCGTCCCGGATCTCACCGACTATCTCCTCGACGATGTCTTCGATGGTGAATAGACCTTCGAAGGAGCCCCATTCGTCTATGACTATCGCCATCTGGAGTTCCTGTCTCTGAAAGTCCTCAAGGATGTTCTCGATGGACCTGTTCTCCGGCACTATGAGGACTTCGCGCATGATGTCGCGGGCCGCGACGTTCGCCTCGATGCCTCCTTCGGCCTGGATGGCGCGCAGCACATCCTTGACGTGGACCGCGCCGACGATCCGGTCCGGGACGTCGCCTTCGTGGATTGGATATCGGGTGTAGCGTCCGGCGGCGGCTACCGCGACCAGTTCCGCCAGCTTCGTCTCCGCCGAGAGCGCGACCACGTCGGGCCTCGGGACCATGATCTCACGGGCTACCGTGTCCTCCAGGCTGAAGACGCCGGAGATCCTGCTCTGCTCGTCCTCCTCCAGGACGCCCTTCCGGGTGGATTGGGCGATGAGCTGCCGGATCTCCTCCTCCGAGTGCGTCTCGTCGCTCTCGGAGGCCGGCGGCACGCCTAATGCGCCGGTGATGGTGTTGGCCGTGCCGTTGAACAACGCGGTCAGCGGCAGGAGCGCGTAGTAGAAAAAACGCATGAACGGCGCGACGAAGAGCGCGGTCCCCTCGGCCCTCTGGATGGCGAAGGTCTTCGGCGCCAACTCCCCGAAGACCACATGCATGAAGGAGGCGACGAACAGGGCAATGGCTATCGCTATGGGATGGACTAGGCCCTCCGGCAGCCCCAGTGCCTCAATCAGTGGGTCTATGAGGTTGGCGATTGCGGGTTCCGCGAGTGCCCCGATGCCCAGGGAACAGATCGTGATCCCAAGCTGGCACACCGCGAGGTACTGATCCAGCTTCTCCCTGGCGGCCTGTACCAGCCCGGCCGAGGGCCTGCCGTCCCGCACGAGCTGGTCTATCTGGGTGGCCCGGATTCTGACGAACGCGAACTCCGCCGCGACGAACAGGCCGTTCAAGGCGACCAGCAAAAGGGCGACGAAGATCCTCAATGCAGGCAGGACCGCAGCAGCTAATATATCCAAGGTGACTCCTCGGGAAGTAGTTCAGGAACGCGCCTCCTGTCAGGAGACGCGCTGATACTCGATGTCTCGCTCAACTCCATGCGATGGATCAAATATACCATCCACCGCGCCAAGAGAAACGGGGATCGGCACGCCGACCGGCCAACATTTCGGCTCTTTGGGTGTCAGGCTCAGGTTTCAGGTTTTTGCTGACGCCTGAAGCCTCTCAATAGAGCAACTGCTTGTCCAAGACGTTGACGAGCTCTTCCCCCGCCAGGTATCGTCTGAGGTTCTCGCAAAAGAGATCCGTCTGGAGGGGGTTGATGAGCTCCGGGACCATGTCCGTGGCGTGCGGGCTTATGATGACGTTCTCCATGTCCCATAAAGGACTGTCTTCCGGGAGTGGCTCGACCTCGAATACGTCCAATCCCGCCCCCGAGAGATATCCGTTCTGGAGAGTCCGGATCAAAGCTCCCTCCTCCACCGCCGCCCCACGCCCGACGTTCACGAAGTAAGCACCCGGCTTTATGGCTTCCATGACCGCCGCATCCACCAGATGATGGGTCTCCGGCGTGCCAGGCAGCGCGACGGCCACGTAATCTGCGTCCGCCACGGCGTCCCGCAGGTCCGGCGTGGTCCGCAACTCGCCGGCGTAGTCGAGGGCGAGGTCGTCCTCGCGCACTGTCCGCTTCACCCCGACGACGCGCATCCCGAATGGACGCGCCCTTTTCGCAATGGCGCGCCCGATGTTGCCCATCCCGACGATGCAGAGCGTCTTGCCTTCGAGGGAGCCCACGAAGTCCTGACGCCAGACTTTTTCGGACTTCTCGCGCCGCAGCCGGTCGAGCTTCTTGGCGTGCTGAAGCATCGCCATGAGGGCGAACTCGGCGAGCGGGTTGGAGTAGATGCCGCTCGCGGTCGTAACCAAAACGTCCGTCTCCAGCAGGCCCGCCTTTTGCGCCACCTCCCCGGCCCCGGCCATGCTCGCCTGTAGACAGCGGAGCTTCGGGGCGGCATCCGTGAGGTCTCGTGTGTGGCCTCTGGGGAAGTCGTAGAGTACCTCGGCCTCCGCGAGCATGGCGAGGAACTCTTCGTCCTCTTTCGGCGAGCGTTCCCATTCCGCTGGGCCGTTGTGATCTCCGGGCCATCGCGGCGGCGGGACTAGATCCTCCCTGTACAGGACGTTCAAACCCGCATCCACATCCCGGATGCGGCGTATATGCTCCTCCTCGAAGTAGCTGGTTATCATCACGGGGGTCATTTTTGCCTCCCTTTGATCGGCTGCTTGTCAGCACTTCAGCTTGCCAGCTTTTTGGGCCCGTTGCTCGCCGGTTGGTTCGAGCGGATGCTACATTGCGGGGCATGGATGAATATATTGACGTTCTTGATGCTTCGGGGGAGCTGACCGGCGAGGTCGCCTGGAAGAGCGAGGCGCACCGGCTAGGACTCTGGCATCGGTGTTTCCATTGCTGGATCGTTGACCCTGGCGGACCTTGTCTCCTCGTTCAGCGGCGCGCCCCGGAGAAGGATACGTGGCCCGGCTATCTCGACGTGACCGCCGCCGGGCACCTGCGGGCCGGAGAGGAAGTCATGGATGGCCTCCGAGAGCTTGAGGAAGAACTGGGGATAGAGGCTGCGCCGGATCGGCTCATTCCGCTCGGGACGCGGCGTATCGAGCAGGAGATACCGGCTGGCCGTGACCGCGAGTTTCACGAAGTCTTCCTGCTCCTCGATTCCACGCCGCCACAGGGCTTGCGACTTCAAGAAGAGGAGGTCGAGGCGGTGCTTCGCATCCCGCTCGGCACCGCTGAGAGGCTCGGCTCCGGCGAAACCGTACTCGCGGAAGAGTGGAAACATGGCCGACCATCCAGCATGCGAGTGAGCCTCGCGGACTTCGTGCCCAACGACGACGGCTATCTGGGGCAGGTGGTTCGGGCAGCGCGTGAAGCACTGTACGGAAAATCTGGGCCGATCTTCAGGATGAAATAGCGATCATCGCATAGCTGGTCAGGAAACATCCTGCCAATGGTCCGGCCAGCCTGACGGAAAAACTATCGAGGAGCCGCGCCCGGCGAAGGCCACATAGAGAGACGGGAGGTTTTGGGGTGACGGTCGCGCTCGTGCTGCTTGCTATACAGGGGGTTATCGGGGCCTTCGACACGTTCTACTACCATGAGTGGCGTGCGAGGCTCCCGGCTTGGGGGCGGCAGTCGGCCTCGGAATTGAAGCTGCACGCGGGGCGCGACTCCCTGTACGCGGTGATCTTCGCCTCGCTACCGTGGATCACGTGGCAGGGGGCGTGGGTGATCGCGCTGGCCGCCGTGCTGGCAGCCGAGATCGTGCTGACCCTCTGGGACTTCGTCGCCGAGATCTCCGTTCGCAAAGACATGGGCGACGTGTACGCGGGAGAGAGGATCACGCACGCTGTCATGGGCATCCTCTACGGCGGGATGCTGGCGTTCCTGATCCCCGTCCTCCTCTCATGGCGCTCTCTCCCAACGGCCCTCGCCCCAGCCTCCCCCGACGTGCCGGAATTTCTCCGATGGTCCCTCACCTTGATGGCCGCCGGGGTGTTCCTCTCCGGCTTGCGCGACTTGTACGCCGCCCTCGGGCTGCCTTATGGCAACTGGCCGTGGCCGCCAGGAGCCCCGGAGCGGGAGACGTGATCCCACGCCGGAGATTTCACCGAACCGTGTTCATAGTGGCCGCTCTCTACAACATCTGGTGGGGATTGTATGCCGCCGTGAACCCGCAATGGCTCTTCTATCTCGCCGGACTGCCGCCGCTGAACCACCCGCAGATCTTCCGCCTGTCTCGGCATGGTCGTGGGCCTGTACGGTCTCGTCTATTTCGAGGTGGCCCGCGCGCCAGAGAAGGGGTGGCCGCTCGCGGCGGTGGGGCTCCTGGGCAAGCTGCTCGGACCCGCTGGGTTGCTCTACCTCGTCTTGAGCGGGATCTGGCTCCTCGCCACCGTGGTCCTCGTCCTGACCAACGACATCATCTGGTGGGCGCCTTTCGCTCTCTATCTGCGCGACTCGTGGCCCGCATTCTGGCGCGAGATAAAGGGGACGTAGGAAGCCCGCCGACAAGGTTCCGACTTCCGTGGGTCAGGTGGTCTCGATGTGGCGGTAGCGGGCCACGACGAACATGAAGATGCCGTAGATGACGAGTCCCAGCGCGATGATGCTCAGAGCGTAGGGGCCGAACGGTTGGTGGATGATCGCCTCCAGGGTGTCACCGAGGCCGCGAGTCTCGCTTGGATCCGCTCGGTAGGCCGCCAAAAGAACGAAGGACCCGGCCACGAGGATGACGACGGCGCGGGCTGCTGTGCCGACGCGGCCCGTCAGCATGGACCACCGCCCGGCTTCGCTCATCTGGTACGTCTTGAGGTCTTCGCGGTAGCGGGCCGTGACGCCCGCGTAGAATTGGTAGAGTCCGATGCCGAGCACCACCATGCCCACGAGCGCCACTAGCCACCGCCCGTAAGGCTGGGACATCAAATGGGCCGTCCATGCGTCGAGGGATGTACTCTGTCCCTCGGGTCCGAAAAGCTCCTCCAGTGCGCTGAAGGCGAGGCCGGTGTGGATCGCGGCGCTCCCCCCATAACCGATGCGACGCGCTATACCGGAGACGCCGGAGCCCTTGTCGTCTGGGTCCATGATGCCCTGCACGAGCTTCCATAGAGCGTAACTCAGGAGCCCGGCAGCTACGAGGACGAGCATCGCCCGGCCAAAGGGCTGCGAGCCGATGCTGTGGACGGCGCCGCCCGCGCCGGTGGTCCGGCCGCCGATCCCGGCGCAACCTGACCGGCTAGTATCCCCACCGTCGCGTAGACGGTGCCCTTCGCCACGTAGCCGGTGCGCGCGATGCGATCCATCCACGGACGCGCCTTGCGAGCCGCCTCCTCGACGTGCTCTCCAACTTGCTCCCCGACATCTTCCGAATGGTCTATCGCCACGCGCGGATTCTCCTTCCCGGACGGGCGTACTCTACACCCGCGCTGGGCTCGCGGTAAGCGCGGAACCGTTCACGAACGTGTCCCGCACGGCGTTCCAAGACGCGGTATATTGGGCGCATGAGGGTTGCGCTCGCCCAGATCAACACTACCGTCGGCGACATATGGGGCAACGTCGAGAAGGCGGTCGAGGCTCTGGAGCGAGCCGTGGACGCTGGAGCGGGGATCGTCGCTTTCCCGGAACTCACCATCCCCGGCTATCCGCCCGAAGACCTCCTGATGCGCCCGAGCTTCATCGCGGACAACATGAAGGGCTTGGAGACACTCGCCAACGAAGTCCCGGAAGGTATCGTGGCCGCCGCGGGCTTCGTGGACCTGGACGCGGATCTGTACAACGCTTGCGCTCTGATCTCCGGCGGCGAGATCCTGCACCGCTACCACAAACGCTACCTGCCCAACTACGGCGTCTTCGACGAGAACCGCTACTTTCGGGAGGGCGCCGGTGCCTCCATGCTGCGGCTGGATGGCGCGACGGTTGGGGTCAGTGTCTGCGAGGATATCTGGTATCCGGGCGGCCCGGCGCGGGAACAGGCGCTCGGCGGGTCAGGCGTGCTGCTGAATATCTCCGCCTCGCCGTATCACCGCCAGAAGGGTGCTTTCCGGGAGCGGATGCTCTCGGTGCGGGCCTCGGACTATGGTTGCTACGTGGTGTTCTGCAACCTCGTCGGCGGCCAGGACGAGCTAGTCTTCGACGGGCACTCCGTCGTCTTCGACCCCGAGGGGAAGCTCGTCGCTCGCGCCAGACAGTTCGAGGAAGATTTACTCCTCGTTGACCTGTATCCAGAGGAAGTCCTGATACAACGCCTCCACGAATCCCGGCCCCGCAAGGAGAACCCCGAGCGCCCGCCAGAAGTCATAGAAGTCCCCGCCTACCGGGAAGAGCTGAGTGAGAAGTCTGGGAGACTGCGGATCGAAGATCTGTACCCGGAGGAAGGCGAGGTGTTCGAGGCGCTTGTTTTGGGCCTCGGGGACTACTTCCGCAAGAACGGGTTCTCGCGGGCCGTGCTCGGCCTCTCTGGCGGCATAGACTCTTCTTTAGGCGCGGTCATCGCCGCGAAGGCCCTGGGGCCGGAGAATGTGACCGGCGTCCTGATGCCGAGCCGTTATACCTCCGAGGCTAGCAATACCGACGCGGCGCATCTCGCCGAAAACCTCGGCATGGAGACCAGGGTCGTCCCGATCGGGCCGGCCTTCGACGCCTACCGGGAGATGCTCGCCGAGGAGTTCGAGGGGTTGCCGGAGAATGAGGCAGAGGAGAACATCCAGGCCCGGATACGGGGGAACATCGTCATGGCCTTCTCCAACAAGTTCGGTTGGATCGTGCTCTCCACCGGCAACAAGAGCGAGATGAGCGTCGGCTACTCGACGTTGTACGGCGACATGGCGGGTGGTTTCGCCGTGATAAAGGACGTGCCGAAGACCCTCGTCTACCGTGTCTGTCGCTACGTCAACGAGTCGGAGGGGCGCGAGGTCATCCCGGCGTCCATCCTGACCAAAGAGCCGTCCGCGGAACTAAGACCCGGCCAGCGGGACGTGGATTCGCTGCCGCCGTACGAGGTTCTCGACCCCATCCTCGAGGCGTACATCGAGGAGGACAAGGGGGTCGGTGGGATCGTGGCCTCCGGTTATGACGAAGAGGATGTGCGCCGCGTCATAAAGCTCGTAGACCGGGCCGAGTACAAGCGGCGCCAGGCGCCCATCGGGATAAAAGTCACCAGCCGGGCCTTCGGGCGCGACCGGCGAATGCCCATGACCAACCGCTACTTCGAGCGCGACCCCGAAGAGGCCGTCGAACGTTAGCGGACCTCAAGTAACGTCACGGCGCAGTAGCAAGACGAGAGAGACTACGGCGAAGACGGCGACGTACAAGCCGAGCGTGATCGCGGCGCGCTCCGGCTCCACCAGCGTCTCCGGTATGCTGAAGGACGGATTCGGACTGCCGAAGATGCTGCCGACCGATGAAGTGTTTTCGCCGAGGGTGAGCCTGCGGAAGCTCTCCCACCAGTCGCTTTCAATGGGCAGGAGCGCGATGGTGTTCTCGACCGCGAGCGCCCACGCCAGCCCGAGCCCGATGGCGAGCGCCGTCCCCCGGAAGAGCATCCCCAACGCGAACCCGAGGAAGCCCCACGCCCCGAACGTCAGGACGCCGACCCCAGCGGCCTTCGCCAGCTCTTCGAGCGGCGGCCAATTGATGCTGGCGTCTTCGAGGAGCGCGACGGTGTAGCTGCTCATGGCGCCCGCCGCGAGCCCAAGAAGAACGAACAGGACTATGAAGAGCGCGAGTGCCAGAGCCTTCCCCGAGAGCATCCCGAGTCTGCCGGGGCGTTGGGTCAGGCTGGTCTTCATGGTGCCCCAGCTGTACTCGCTGCCCGCGGCCATCGCGCCCAGGATCAAGACTATCGCCGCGCCCAGGCTGAAGACGCCGTTGGCGAAGAGGTTCTCAAGCAGGTTCTCCGGCAGGAGACCGTTCAAAATCTGTTCGTTGAATGCTTCTTCCTGTTGTTGCACTTGTGGGGGCTGATCTTCCGGCCGATCCGGCGGGTTGGCGGCGAACGAGTAGGTAAACAGGTAGCCGAACAGCACTATCAGGATGAACCACACGAGAGCCAGGATCCAGGTCGCCGGACGTTTGCGGATCTTGAGCAACTCCGCCCCGAAACTAGCCAACATCAGACCGTCTCCCCTCCGGTAAGTTCCAGGAACGCCTCTTCGAGGGATTGCCCCGCCGGACGAAGCTCGCTCACCCTCAGCCCCGCCGATACGAGCTTGGCGTTGATCTCCGCCGCGCGTTCGGGGTCCGTGGTCAACCGCAGCGCGCCCCCCAACTCCGCGACTTCCTCGACGCCGACGAGTTTTTCGGCTATCTGCGCCGCCTCCTCGGTTGGCTCGGCGCGGACCAGGAGCCCTTGCTTGCCGCGCAGTTCGGCGACGGAACCTTCCGCGACCAGGGAACCCTTGCTGATAACGCCAACGCGGTCGCAGATCTGCTCTACCTCTCCGAGCAGGTGGCTGGAGAGGAGCACGGTTCGATCCCCTTTCCCGAGCCTGCGGATGAGGTCCCGCATGTCCGCCATGCCCTTCGGATCCAGGCCGTTGGTCGGCTCGTCCAGGACGAGAAGGTCAGGGTCCTTGAGGAGCGCCGCCGCGACCCCGAGACGTTGCTTCATCCCGAGCGAGTATTTCCTGAACTTATCTTTCGCCCTCCCCGAAAGCTCGACTCGCTCCAGAACCTCCGCTATCCGTGGACTCCGGACGCCGGAGTAGCGGGCCATGACCCGCAGGTTGTCCTGGCCGGAGAGATACGGATAGAAAGCCGGCGACTCGACAAGCGCCCCGACCTTCCCGAGGCCAGCGGGAGATCCCGGCTTCTCTCCGAGTACCCTGGCGTCGCCGGAGGTCGGTCGAATGAGGCCGAGCAACATCCTCAAAGTGGTGGTCTTTCCGGCGCCGTTGGGACCGAGGAAACCGTACACCTCGCCGCGCCGCACGGTCAGGTCCAGGCTCTCGACGGCGGCGATCCTCCCGTACCGCTTGGTGAGACCACGAGTCTCTACCACCAGGGGAGTCCCCCGTTCCTTCTCCTGAGGTTCTTGCCGAACAGTAGCCGCCATGTCCGTTCTCCTCCCAACACGACTCAGGGCAGTCAGTCATCCGTGACTACGAGGCCCGCGCGTGAAAGTTGCGAAGGACGAAGTCATATTCCCTCTCTAACCCCATGATAGGCGCGGTCCCGGCGCGCGTCTAATCGCCCGGAGAGTATCTGGCTATCCATTCCCAGGCTATACTGGTACGCACATGGACGAGTGGGTAAAAGTCGGCAGCGCGCCCAACGAGACGATGGCCCTGATGATGGAGGGCCTTCTCAGGGGCGCCGACATCCCCGTTCTCATCCGCCGTCCGGCGGGCTTCGACGTGCCGGACTTCCTGGCGGCGGGGCCGCGCGATATCCTGGTCCCCAGCATCGTCTTCCCGGAGGCGCGGGAGATCGTGGAGGACACCATGGGCACCGGCTCCTGGGTGTGAACCGAATCCGGGCGGAGGGTTCGATGTGTCCTTGCGTCGTGAGGTCGTAAGTCGAGAAAAACAAGACTCACGACCAGGACAAGACGCGAGGTTCTCACTTGGATTCCGACTCAGCCTTTCTCGAACCGGATCTGGACGGTGGTACCGCGACCGCGGTCTGAGATCACATCGAGTTCAGCCCCGACTTCGGCGGCTCGCTGGCGCAGGTAGCGGAGACCCATGCCGGGGGGCGGGTCTTTGGCGTCGAAGCCGCGCCCGTCGTCCCGGATGCGGATGATGAGGATCGGCCCGACCTGCCGGGATTCCAGGTACATGTTGCGGGCTTTGGAGTGCTTGGCGACGTTCCAGAACGCCTCGACGGCGACCCTCGTGACGGCTGCGGTCTCCGCTGGGCTCAGGCTCTCCAGGGGGGCTTGCAGATCCGCGTGGGTCTTGACGCCGAAAACCTGGCGAGGCGGTGACGCAGGTAATCGCCGGCGCGGAGTGGGATCTCATTCGCCAGCGCATGCAGTTCGTCATAGGGCTTGGAGATCAAAAACTCCGTCTCCCGCGAGGCTTCCATCGCCCGGCCAAACCTCTCGCGGGCCACGTCCCTCTCGCCGTGCCTCTCAGCCTCCAGGGCGGCGGCGAGCGCCAGGGAGATGCCGTGTACCCTCCCCTTAACCGTGTCGTGCAATTCGTAAAGGATGCGGCTCTGTTCCAGCTTGCGGGCCGCCTCTTCCTGGTCCCGGTTCAATAGCCGGGTGACGGCGGAGACGAGCGCGACGCGCAGGGCCAAATAGGCCATAAGCACCGCGCCACCGACCAGGGCGAAGGCGGGCAGCGGCGGATGAAACGCCCCCCAGAGGAACAACAAACCGAGGTGGAGCGGCGGGGAGAGTGGGCCGAGCCAGAACGCGAACACCTGCCACGGGGCGATCCGATCCCTGACCGCGAGGCCGGCGGGGTTAGACCACAGAGCGGCGGAGCCAAGAAACAACAGCCCCAACGACCAGAACAGGTCAGGCCACCCGGCGACGTCGTAAAGGCCATCGGAGTGAGCGTTCAAGTACCATCCATTCGCCACCGCGAAGGAGAGGAAACCCAGCACCAGCAGCGCCGCGAAAGGTGGTCTTCCGGCAGCCGAGAACAGGACGAGCGCCAGGAACACGAGCGCCACGTCGAACAGCGTCCAGGAGAAGGTCGCCAGAGCGGCCCACGAACCCGAGGGGCCCGTGGCCGCCGGACCCAGTAAGAAGTACCAGATCAGCACCCCGACGGAGAGCATGACGCTCATGGCGTCGAACGCGATAATGGGCGTGATCCTGCGTGTCGTCACGGCCACCAAAGACAGCAAAGCACCGGCGAACAGCAGGTACGCGACGAGATAGGCCGCGTGTACGAGGGAAGGGTCCATGATCGCCAACTTGACGTTGTGAGGATCCTCCCAGACGATGTCTCCCAGGAGCGTGGCGAGCAACCCCGCGCCGAGCAAACCCCAGAATAGCCGCTCCCGCCCCCGGACGTTCCAAACGGTGTATCCTAGTATCGCCAGCGAGAAGACCGCCGACGCCAGATACACGTAGTCCGCCGTGAGCGTCCGACCGGAAGAATCCGCCGGAAAAACGGCGAAAACGAGCACCCCGGCGGCCCAGGAAACCAGGGCTATCGCCAGAGTGAAACGGAGATCACGAGAGGCATGCATCTTGCCTGATTTGGAAACCTGCACCATCCGTCCTCCAGATTCTTCCTATATGCTAATCCTAGCAAGCTAGCTGGCTCAAATCCACCCAGGATCCAGGATCGGCTGGATAATTTTCGTCTGCTGGGAAACGCGCGGCCTGCCTGGATGGGGGACTTGCCGGGGTGGAAGAAAGAGGCTTCGGCGTCGCCCGTTTGTTCGGGTGGTAGCGTCGTTGCGTGGTGGCGTAGAATACGGGATGGCGTCGTGATGCGTGGAGGGAGGAGCGGTTGGAGTTTCTCCGGCCTTCGAACTGGCGTGAGGCTTTGGAAGCGAAGGCGGCCCATCCTGGGGCAAAGCCCATCTTCGGTGGGACCGATCTGATGGTGGAGTTGAACTTTGGCAGGGCCCGTCCCGAGGCCGTTATGGACCTGACGCGGGTTCCGGAGATACAGGGGTGGGAAGAGGAGGAAGGCCGTCTCCGGATTGGAGCCGGGATGACTTACGCCCGGATCCTGGCCGAATTGAAAGATCGGTTGCCGGGGCTGGCGATGGCTTCGAGGACCGTGGGTTCGCCCCAGATCCGCAACCGCGGGACCGTCGGCGGCAACCTGGGAACGGCTTCTCCGGCAGGCGACGGTCTGCCTCCACTGTACGCTTCGGATGCGAAGGTGGAGGTAGCCTCTGTCCGGGGAATGCGCCGCTTTCCCGTCGGGGATTTCATCATCGGTCCCAAACAGAACGCTCTGGAGGCTGACGAGTTGATCTCGGGTTTTCTCATCCCCGAGGCCAGCGGGCCGCAACAGTATTCCAAGATCGGACCCCGCAACGCCATGGTGATAGCCGTCTGCTCCTTCGGCCTCGCTCTGCATCCCGAGCAAGGGAAGGTCGGCGCGTGCATCGGCTCGGCTGGTCCGACCCCGATCCAGGCCCGCGAAGCCGAAGCGTTCATCGAGGGAGTCCTCGAAGAAGGGAACCTCTGGGAGTCGCGGGTGGGGATCGGGGATCGCGCGCTCGCCCGTTTTGGCGAGCTGTCCGGGATGGCGGCGCGGCCCATTAGCGACGTCCGGGCGAGCGCCGAATACCGGACGCACGCCGTTGGCGTGCTGGCGAGACGCTCCCTGTCGTGGGCGTGGGACGAGTACAGGAACGGAAGGTAGAGTTTGCGCCTGAACTGCACGGTCAATGGCGAGAAGCACGAGGTGGAAGCGCGTCCCGGCGAGAGCCTCCTCTACGTTTTGCGGGAGCGGTTGGGGTTGTTCGGC